>JAIWNO010000119.1 GCA_020216785.1 Desulfomonile sp. | reverse complement strand
TACAAGGACCACTGCGAGAACCGATACGTCCTCGCGCACAACATTGTCACCACCCTCTTTGTCAGCCGCGATGGTACGGTACATCCTTTCCATTTTCGGCTTTACCTCAAACAGGACTACTGCAAGGAAAAGGGGGGCCTATTCAAGACCAAGATCGACCCGGCAAAAGAGCTGGTGGAGCAGGCCCTTTCTCTGGGGCTGGAAGTCGAAGTGGTGCTGTTTGACAATTGGTATGCTTCAAAGGAGTTCATCAGATTCCTCCAGGCAAGTCTCAGATCCGTTACCAAAATCGCTTTCACAGGGCTCGTGCGATGGATTGTCACGATGTCGAATCAAGGCCGGACTCACGAACAAATCTCTCGGCTCGCCTTCGGCTATTGATCGACCACCGTGCCATTCACCAAACGGGACAAGCCCAGGATATACTTTTCTCTCACGCTTTTTGTTACATCTGTTTCGCAAGAGTTCAGTAAGGATATTGTATAGGAGGCCAAATGGATTCTTTAACCAGAAAATGGTAAGCCCCCGGCCTTGCCGGGGTGACTCGCCAAGGTTTGACCGTGTGCTGCAGTAGCGACCGGCGGTGCCGGAAATGACCAGCCCCGAATCCATGACTGATCCGAGGAGGCACAAATGGATTGGTACAAACTTGAACTTGAGGAAATACTTGAAAAGCTGGAGACGTCCGATAAGGGTTTGGCGGAGTCTGAAGTTGAGGAGCGCCTCAGGCGCTTCGGCCCTAACAGGCTGCCTGAAGAGGAGGGAATCAGCAGATTGAAGATCTTGCTCCATCAATTCGCGAGTCCGCTCATATACATGCTGATCATCGCGGGCTTGGTCACCGCCCTCCTGCAAGAATATAAAGATACCATCGTGATTTTCGCGGTCATTGTGTTGAACGCTGTTATCGGATACTTGCAAGAGTTCAAGGCTGAGGAGAGCATCAGGGCGCTCAAGAAGATCATGGTACCAAGGGCGCGTGTGATAAGAGATGGTCAGGAAAAGGAAATTGACAGTGAGAACTTGGTGCCTGGTGACATAGTTCTGCTTGAGTCCGGAAATAAAGTGCCTGCGGATTTGAGACTGGTCAAGACCCTTGAGGCGAGAATTGATGAATCCATCCTCACAGGAGAGTCGCTTCCCGTGGAGAAAACCTCAACTTCCATAGAGGAAGACAACCTGACACCCGGTGACCAGAAGAATATGGCCTTCATGGGCACTGTAGTTGTGAGCGGGCGGACAAAAGGACTGGTTGTGGAGACTGGGGCCGGAACCGTTCTCGGCTCTATCGCGGAACGGGTCAAAGAGATTGGAGTTACGAGAGCGCCCTTACAAGCCAAGTTCGACAGATTTGCCAACGTTATCGGAGTCATAGTACTGGCCGCAGCCTCCGTGCTCCTAGCGCTCGGGATCCTTATTGGAGAGAGCCTCAAAGATATGTTCATGACGGCAGTGGCAGCCGCTGTAGCCACGATCCCGGAAGGTCTGCCTGTGGTGGTGACCATTGCTCTGGCAATCAGCGTGGCCCGCATGGCCCGCAATAACGCTATCATCAGAAAGTTGCCTGCGGTGGAGACTCTTGGCAGTACTACGGTTATCTGTTCGGATAAGACCGGAACCCTTACGAAAAACGAGATGACCGTCAAACACCTCTATGACGGAGCGCATGTCTACGAGGTCACCGGAAGCGGCTACGACCCTTCAGGCGAGATTCTGGCCGAATGGCTGCAAGTGAAGCCGTCGGAGCAGGATAGCGTTCGGAAGGTCTTGCGCATAGGTCTGCTCTGCAACGAATCGAAGATCGTCCAAGAAGATGGTATTTACAGGGTGCAAGGTGATCCGACCGAGGGCGCACTCATAGTGGCTGCCATGAAGGCTGGCCTGGACCCCGAGCAAGAACACCGGAGTTATCGTCAGCTCGCCATAATACCGTTCGAATCCGAAAGAGGCTATATGGCTACCCTCCACGAACATGACGGAAACAAGGTCATTTTCATAAAGGGCGCGCCCGAACGAGTTCTCTCCATGTGCTCCGCCTGCATGGCCGGCGATGGCGAAATAATGCGGACCGTTATGGAAGTTTCGGAGAATTTCGCCAAAGATGGACTACGCGTGCTCGCCATGGCGTACAAGGAGGTTCCTTCGAACCTGCATGAGCTTACCCATGATCTCATAGAATCGGATGTTACAGTGGCGGGGCTCCAAGGCATGATAGATCCCCCGCGGCCCGAAGCCATTGAGGCTATAGAGGGATGTCACGGAGCAGGAGTCCGTGTCGCCATGATAACGGGGGACCACGCAATCACTGCTCTGGCTATTGCAAAGACTCTTGGAATAGCCAAAGGCGGCGAACAAATCCTTACGGGGAGAGACCTGGAGAACATGACCGACGAGGAATTGTTCCAAAAGGTGAAAGAGGTTTCCATTTATGCCAGGGTGGCTCCTGAGCATAAGCTGCGAATTGTCAACCAGTTGCTCAAACACGGAGAAATCGTTGCGGTCACAGGGGACGGAGTCAATGATGCCCCGGCGCTGAAGGCCGCGCACATCGGGGTGGCCATGGGAAAGAGCGGAACTGATGTAGCGAAAGAAGCCTCGGATATGGTCGTGACAGACGACAATTTTGCGAGCATTTTCTCTGCCGTCAAAGAGGGGCGGATCGTCTTTGACAACATCCGCAAGGTCACGTTCTTCCTTATACCTACAGGTGTGGCAGCGATTCTTTCAATTATCGGTACAGTTGTAGCGGGCCTACCGATCCCCTATGTGCCTGCGCAGCTCTTGTGGATAAACTTGGTGACGAACGGATTGCAGGATGTCGCTCTGGCTTTCGAGCCCGGCGAGAAAGACGTTGCAGAGAGGCCTCCTAGAGACCCGCAAGAAGGTATCATGTCCCGCGTTCTCATTGAGCGGACGGTCATAGTAGGATTGATTATTGCTGCCGGTGTGGTGTACAATTTTGCGACTGCTCTTCAGCAAGGCGAAACACTGGAAAAAGCTAGGACCGTCGCTGTCACGACAATGGTGTTCTTCCAGTTTTTCCAGGCATGGAACAGTCGTTCCGAGTTCCAATCAATATTTCGAATTAGCCCCGCAGGCAATCCCTTCCTCCTGTATGCTCTTGTCGCTGCCACGTTTGCGCAGCTTGCCATGATCTACGTCCCGGCGCTTCAGTGGGTGTTCCGAACGGAGCCCCTTAATCTGGGGGATTGGGTTGGCGTCCTGGTGGTTTCTGCAACGGTAATTGCCGTTGTTGAAATCGATAAGGCATTGAGGAGAAGGAGTTTGGCACATGTTGGAGAAAGGAAAGCTTGCTGATGCAGTCAAGAAATTTGAAAGGGTTGTCGTATCATCGCTTATTGTGATGATGGGACTTGTGGTGGTACTTGCCACAGTGGAACTGGGCTGGATTCTGATAAAGGACATCATGACTCCACCCGCGTTCCTTCTCGAGATCGAAGAGTTACTTGAACTCTTCGGGCTTTTCTTGCTGGTGCTCATAGGAATAGAGCTCTTTGAGACCATTCAAACGTACTACCTGGAGAGAGCTATTCGGGTGGAAGTTGTAGTGACCGTAGCTATCATCGCAATTTCACGCAAGGTTATAATCTTGGACTACAAGACCCTTTCAAGCTTTACGTTCCTGGACGTCGGAGGAGTTATAATGGCTCTTGCTATAGCTTACTACCTCATTAAGAAAGCCGGACGCGGCCACTCGGCACCATCCAAGACGGAGCCATGATCGAAAGGTCAGTGAATTTCAACTTGGAGTGAGGTCCGCCGTTGTGCTCCTCCGCGGATGAAAGCACAGGGAAATGAGTGATCCGTCCAATCTCGTTCACGATGACATTACAGATGTTCCTGGAGTGCGGGTAGGACACGCTCAGGATTTCATCGCCAAAACCGGTGTCACTGTGATCCTGCCGCCCCCGGACCGCACGACCGCAGGGATATATATTGGCGGAAACGCGTCATCCACTCGACAAATGGATTCGCTTAAACCGATGCATATCGTAGACAGAATACACGGGCTCTGTCTGGCGGGTGGGAGCGCCTTCGGTTTGGATGCCGGGGGCGGAGTCATGACTTGGCTGGAGCGCAATGGAATCGGTTTGCAGGTGACGGGAAAGGTGATTCCGATCGTACCTGCAGCGGTGATCTTTGATCTGAATTTCGGCGACGGCTCAGTGCGTCCCGGCCACGAGTTGGGGTATCAGGCTTGTGAGGCCGCCACGGACGGCGCTATCGCTCAAGGGAGCGTCGGCGCAGGCACCGGCGCTACAGTGGGGAAGCTTTTCGGGATCGACCAGGCCATGAAGGGCGGACTCGGATCCGCGTCTTTGCTTCAGGAGGATCTTATCGTTGGTGCACTGGTCGTCGTCAACGCGTACGGTGATGTGCACAACGGCGATGTCATCGTTGCCGGCGTCCGGGAATCGCCTGAGTCTCCGAGGACAGCCGACGCTGCGAGGCTGCTGGCCGCGGGCAAGGCGATCTCCCGGACAGTCTCGGTCGAGAATACTACGCTTGCGGTTGTTGCGGTAAATGCACGGCTCGACAAAGTCACCGCTGGAAGGATCGCAGCACAGGCAACGCTTGGTTTGGCTGCTGCGATCAAGCCTTTCCATACACACATCGACGGTGATCTTACCGTTGTGATGGGAGTAGGGGACCAACCTGCAGACCCGAACCGGATTGGGCTCTTGGCCGCAGAAGTCCTGACGAAGGCTGTGGTGAGCGCAGTGAAGCTTGCGGACGGGTTTGGGCTACTCCCTGCTTATAAAGACATCCATCCGCACAGCATCTGATCAAGTGGAATGGGCAAAGGTCACTCCGCTACTGACCTTTCCGCCACACGGGATTTTAGGATACTAGATTTGACTTCATCTGGCAGTGGTGAGTTAAGTGACCCCCGGCTTTGCCGAAGATCACTTAGCCTCCCTGTTTTTCATTCCAAGGAATCACCCTGTCATTGGGGAGACCTGCAGCGACCAGAGCGTTCTTCCGGTCATAGAGCTTAACAAAGACCACTTTACATAGGTGTTGATGAACGTCTGCGATAAATGCGTTCGACACTTTTGAGGTTGCCCCCGTAATACGTGTCCTGCGCTCCCGGTATCCCGGATGGAGGGTCTTGATTTCTCCCCGGTTTCTCAAAAACTGCCGAGGCACCTCCGACGGAGGTCACCTCGGCAGCTTCCTAGCCCTGTGCAAGCGTGAGACTTACAGGTGTTCCGCGACAACCTCGGACAGGTCCTTTACCGCGAGCTGATCGCCCTTGCCCAATACGTTGCAAGAGTCTTCAAGCATCGTGATGCAGTACGGGCACGCGGTGACGAGCGTCTTTGCGCCGGCATCAAGGGCCTCGTTAATGCGGAGTTCCGCGAAGCGCTCTCCGGCGCGCGTTTCCATCCACACGCGGCCGCCGCCGCCTTGACAGCAGACGCTCTTATTGCGATTGCGCGACAGTTCCTTCACTTCCGCGCCGGGGAGGGCGCTCATCAACTCCCGCGGCGGGTCGTACAAGCCGCTGTGGCGGCCGAGATAACACGGGTCGTGCATCGCGAGAGCGCCCACCGCATCGCCGGAAAAGGAAATCTTCCCGTCCTTCACGGCTTGTGAAAGGATTTCCGTGTAGTGGCACACCTCGTACTCACCGCCGAATTCGGGATATTCATTCTTGAAGGTGAACAGGCAGTGCGGTGAGGTGACGATGATCTTCTTTACTCCCTTGCCGTTGAACAGCTCGATGTTGGATTGTGCGAGCTTCGAGAAAAGCTCTTCGTCGCCCACCTTGCGGATAGCTTCTCCGCAGCAGCTTTCTTCATTGCCGATGATACCGAAGCTCACGCCGGCTGCCTGAAGGGCCTTTGCCACCGACCGCGCGATGCGCTGACTCCGCACGTCGAAACACGACGTACAGCACACGAAGAGGAAATATTCCGTATCAGCGGAGAAGGTCGGTACCGGCGCGTCCTTTATCCATTCGGTGCGCTTGTCGCGGGGGCCCGACCAGGGGTTGCCCTGTGCATGGAGGCTGCCCGCAATGGGCTTTAGGCTCGGTGGAATGCTGCCCACCTCTGCGAGCATCCGACGCATGCCGCGGATGTTCCCAATGATGTCTACTCCGCGTGGACACACATCCACACATGCCCTGCACGTGGTGCAGGCGAACAGACAGTTCTCCGACTCGAACCCTTCAAGCCCAAGCTGGCCCATGCGCTGCACTTTTCGTACGTTGAACTCTTCGGACGCTTCCCCGGTCACGAGCCGGTACGGGCACGTTCCAGTGCAGAGGCCGCACTGCATGCACCAGTAGAGGTTCTCAGCCCCCGAAAGGATAATTGCGTCACTCACTTCCAAAAAAGGTATCCGTGGTTCCATCACAAATCCTCGAAACAAGGACCGGTCAATGCCGGTGATTGTTCATTGCCGCCTGGGGCAACTCTTTCGCTGGGCTAGAAGCCCTTGTACGGGTTAGGACCGAGTTCCGCCAGCCGCTCCGTGAATTCATCGATGATTTTCGGAATCCTGCCGAAGTCGGTGATTGCCAGCTGTTCAAGCCGCACCCGGTCGGACTCGAGCATAAGCCGATCCAGTGTTTCAGCCACCTTGCTCAGACGAGTGTTTGCCAGCTCGCTCCCTTGCATAAAGTGGCACTGATAGTCGTCGCCATAGCGGCACCCAAGCAGTAGTATGCCATCGATGCCTTTGGAAAGCGAGTCGGCTATCCAGATGAGGTTCAGCGAACCCAAACACCGCACCGGGATGAACCTCACCCACGGGGCGTAGCTGAGCCGGTGCAGACCCGCCATGTCCACGGCGGGGAATGCGTCGTTTTCGCAGATGAGCGCAACAATTCTTGGTTTCTCGTCGTACTCGTCCGGCACGTTGATCGATTTGATCATCGATCCGATCATGTCCACCGAGTAATTGGCGAACGAGATGATTCGCTCCGGACACGACCCCATGCAGATCGAGCACCTTCGACACCTCGTGGGGTGGGGAAGGGGGGTCCCCTTGACATCTTCGTTGTACATGCCGAAGGGACATTCCTCTGTGCAGCGTTTGCACTGGGTACACCGCTGGAGGAACAGCTCAGGATAAGAGAGGTCGCCGGACCGCGGATGCACCGCCTTGCCCTGGGACGTAAGTTCTACGCACTGAATAGCCTTCAGCGCTGCGCCGGTGCCGTCTTGCGACGCTCGGGATGCGCCCATAGGCTGCCGCACGCACCCGGCCGCGTAGATGCCCGTCCGTCGTGTTTCGTAAGGGAAACATACATAGTGCGAGTCCGGAAAGCCGTACTTAAGTTCCGGAACCGCCGGGCCTTGGCGATATTCGAGGTTGAGGATCGGATCGTCCAATGTCGCTGGTTGCATACCGGTTGCAAGCACCACCAGGTCGGCCTCCACCATGACCGGCTCACCGAGCAGCTGGTCCATCGCCTCGATGCAAAGCTTGCGCTCCGAGCCTTCACCGATCGTCACCTTCGAGGTGTCGGTTTTGACGAAGACAGTGCCGTCCTTCTGGACCTTTTTGTAGAATTCCTCGCTCTGTTCGGGGGTTCGGATGTCTTTGTAAAATATAAAAACCTTGTTCTCTTCGTTTTGTTCCTTCACGTAAACGGCCTGTTTGAGCGACACCCGGCAGCAGATGGCGCTGCAATACGGCAGGTGATCCGCGTCACGAGAACCTGCGCACTGGATAAATGCTACAACCGAAGGCTCGGAACCGTCCGAAGGACACGTGATCTTGCCCGCCTTTGCCATCTCCTCGAACTGCACGTTGGTGATCACGTCCGGATAGGTGCCGTAAGACAAGTGCTGGAGCTTCTCCGGATCGTAAGGCTTCCAGCCGGCTGCCAGCACGATTGAGCCAACCCGCTTCGGGTCGCCCTTACTGAAAGTCACGTCGAACATGCCCGGCGCGCCCGCGACCTTGGTGATGGTCGTTCCGGTCAGTACCGTGATCTTCTCGTGATTCACGACCTTATCGATGGTCTGCTGAATCGTGATCTCGTCGAGTTGCTGGTAAGGCGGAGATGTCGGGACAGTGCTCTTCCATTTGGCCATGTACCCGCCGAGCTGGTCTTCCTTCTCCACCAGGGTGACGGAATAGCCTGCGTCTGCCGCATCAAGCGCCGCCTGGAGGCCGGATGAGCCGCCGCCGACCACGAGGATGCTCTTATCGATGGATTCCGAATACGGGTTCGGGAGATGAGTCTTTTCGATTCGGGTGATCCCCATGCGGATGTAGTCTTCCGCCATCATGCGGGTGTCTTCCTCACCGACCGGCTGACACCATGCAACGTGCTCTCTGATGTTGATCCGCTCGGTGATGACCGTCATGGGGTCAAAGTTGAAGACGTCGGTTTTCACCCTTCCCGAACAGGCGGCGATCGCGACGCAGTTCACATCGCCGGCCGCCAGGTCCTTCCTGATCAGGCCGACACCGTCATCGCTGCAAAGAGCGGCATGTGTTTCCAGCTTTGCTATCTTAAACTCGTCCTTGGCAACCGAGGAGAGGGATTCGACGTCGATGGAGTCTCCGATGCCGCACCCTGAGCAAATATAAACTCCGATTTTCTGATCCATGGTCATTACCTCCCCATTGCACACTGCAACGCCTTAAGCGCTGCCGCAGTGGCGTCCTGTACTGATGCGGCCACCTCCATGGGTGCCTTGACGCAGCCCGCGGGGACGATACCAGACGCACCCGACGACACCACGAACCCGAAATCGTCATATTCCATTGGCAGTTCCGGCTTGACCGCTGCGGTGCCGGGGACCATACCCACGGCGAGCACCACCAGATCTACCACCTGCTTGACTTTCCCACCGTTGACGATGTCCTCGCCTTCGAGGAGCAGTCCGCCTGAAGGGGCTTGAGAGACTCTGGCAATCTTGCTCTTAATGAGGGTGACGTTCTCATCCTGGTCGACCTTGGTGTAGAAGTCCTCGTACTTCCCCATTGCGCGCACGTCGATGTAATAGATGTACGCCTTGCTGTCGGGATACTGCTCCCGAACGTACGT
Organism: Desulfomonile sp.; assembly: GCA_020216785.1. Lineage (GTDB taxonomy): Bacteria > Desulfobacterota > Desulfomonilia > Desulfomonilales > Desulfomonilaceae > JAIWNO01. Next base: position 1,826 of record JAIWNO010000119.1, on the reverse strand, counting down.
GGCTTGCTTGAGCGAAGCGAGGCAGCAGACGCCTGAACAGTACGGCAGGTGGTTCTCATCGCGCGATCCTGCGCATTGCACAAACGCGACACTTTTGGCTTCCTTGCCGTCGGAGGGACGGAGGATCTTTCCGCCCGTGGGGCCGTCCGCAGCAGCGAGGCGCTCGAACATGACGCTCGTCACCACGTCGGGGTACTTCCCCAGACCGAGATAATCGACCTTGGTCGCGTCGTACGGGGCCCATCCAGTGGCCCAGACGATCGCTCCCACGCTGAAGGTCAGCGTGGCCGGCTGCATGGCAAGATCAACGGCTCCGTAAGCGCACGCGTCCGCGCAGGCCTTCCCTTCGTCGGTGCCGACGATGCTCGGGTCGATGACGTACTTAAAAGGAAACGCCATCGGGTGCGGCAGATACGCAGCCTTGACGTTGCCCATTCCGTAGTCGTGAGGGTTCGGGATCTCGGTGCTGCATACTTTGGCGCACTCGCCGCAGCCGGTGCAGTTGTCGTTGACGAATCGGGGCTGGATGGTTACGTTGACTTCGTAGTTACCCGGTCCCCCCGAAATCGATTCCACCGTGGCGAGAGTGTGATAAGAGATAGCGGGGTTGTTCTTGATTCGCCGGAAGTTGATCTCAAGGCCGCAGGCAGGCGGGCACAGTTTAGGGAAGTAGTGGTTGAACTGGGACACGCGGCCCCCAAGGTACGGCTTCCTTTCCACGACGACCACTTCCGCTCCGGCTTCCGCAGCTTCAACCGCGGCGGTGAGCCCGCTTATGCCTCCTCCGACCACGAGGATCTTTCGGTTGTCACCCATGGAGTACCTCCGTCTGGTGTATCGAGCGTATCCGCACGCAGCTCAGAATGCAGGTGACCGCTCGACGCATAGGTAAATCATGCCGGGGACTGCGAGAAGGGACTATCCACACTATCCCGTCAAGGGGGAGATCGTGCGAGTCTCTGCCTCGGTCCGAGGCTTGGAATTCCGATTGCTGTTCTGCGATGGGCTATGGCGAAACAATCTTGTATATTCGAGGAGACGGCGCTATTTGTCAATGCCAAAACGTGCAAATTCGCGGCCCGACAAATCATCCTTATCACCAAGCAACGTGATGTGATAGAATGCATGTGAACACAAGGTGTTGATCCCAAGCTCTCACAAGGGCCTTCAAAATCGATTCGGTCAACTACTGCACAGAAGCATGATTGTCTGATCCTCATATCGTGATCTCAGCCATGAGCGACTTCACATCTCACACATTGATCAAGGCTGTCCGCACGGGAGATCTTGCCGCAGTTCGGCAACTGGCAACAGAAGGTGCCGACATCAACCGCTCTTACGGCGGAACCACACCGCTCATCGCCGCTGCGGCGAGAGGCCACGAGCCGATCGTCAGCCTGCTGATCGCCCTCAGGGCTGACGTCGACGCGAGAGACAATACCAGCGGGAGCACCGCGCTCTTTCGGGCGGTCTACAATGGGCATGAAAGCGTTGCGGAGCTGCTCCTGGACGCGGGAGCGGACGTGAGCCTTGCCAATGATCGTGGACACACCGCGCTGGACTGGGCGAGCTTTGGCGGCCGGACGACGTGCGTTGAGTTGCTCCTGAGCCGCGGCGCTTCTCCCAATCGGAAGGATCTTAAGTACGGCTGCACTCCGTTGTTCTGGGCCTGCTACGAAGGTCACCGGGAAACCGTTCAAACCCTCCTGGACCACGGCGCGGACATTCACACGCGGGATCTTTCCGGCAACACGCCGCTCTTTTGGGCGTGCCGGACGGGGAGAAAGGAGGTTGTGACGCTCCTGATTGCCCGCGGAGCGGATGTG
>JAIWNO010000118.1 GCA_020216785.1 Desulfomonile sp. | reverse complement strand
TTCCTTGGGGGCTCAGAATAACGAAGGCGGGCTCGAGTTCGGCCACCATTTCCGGCGTGATCCGGCTGAAATGAACTATCTTGCCGTTGTGGTTCCCGCTCAGGTCACGTATGACTGAGAACACGGTCCGGCAACCGCCGGATGTGCCGCCGGGCGCCATGCTGACGAGGAGCCACGGCTTTTGATTCGCTTCCGCCGGTGCGGCTGCCTTTTCAGCCGCATATGCGAGAGGGACGGCGCACCAAACCGTCACGGCCGTCAAGAAAAAGACGACATGGATATAAGCCCCAAAATAACCGACCCTCCGCGGTTTCATAGGTACTTCACATTGGAAAAATTGTCGGAATAACGTCCTTATACATCATGATCGCGGGAGTGGCAATCGAAATCACGCGTGGCTTTTGCTTCACACTTGCGGTCTTTGCCGCACGTAGGGTATGTTGGCGCCTGCCGCAACAGCGTACAGGAGATCTCCCATGAGGCGCATGAAACTTGTTGTTGTCACCGTCGCTCTTCTGGTGTGTGCATGCTTGGCGCCCGGCGCGGCACAGGATACTGTGAAATGGTCGGCGCCAATGCACGAATATCCGAACCCATGGGCGCCCACCGTACCGCCGCCCTCGTACAACAACCCGTGGGGTTACTATCCGCAGTATGGAGGTTACGGATACGGGGCATATTGGGGCGGCGGATATGCGCCCGGGTATTCTCAGGGCGGACAGTGGAGCGGTAATCCGTACTACGGAGGCTATGGGTACGGTCAGTAGGGCAGAGCGTAATCAGCCGCCGCGGGCGGTTACCACGCAGCGACGCTGGTCCGAACAGCGTCCACGACGTTCGGAATTTCAACGAGCGTCACTTCTCGCGTCGCTCGATTTCTCAGCTCAACCTTGCCCTCGGCCAACGCCTTCTTGCCAACGGTCACGCGAAACGGTATACCAATCAGGTCCGCGTCTTTGAATTTGACTCCGGGGCGTTCGTCCCGGTCGTCGAGTAGCGTGTCGATTCCTGCTCTCCAGAGTGACTGGTAAATCTTTTCCGCAGCGTTTTCGATGACAGGATCTTTGGCCCCCACCGGGGTGACGATCACGGTAAACGGAGCAATCGCCGGCGGAAAGACGATACCATCCCCGTCGTGATTCTGTTCAATAGCCGCTGCCACAAGTCGGCTCACCCCGATGCCGTAACAACCCATTATCATCGGAGATTCTTTGCCGTCCTTGTCGAGGAAGCGACAGTTCATGGACTCGGAGTACTTCACCCCGAGCTTGAAGACATGGCCCACCTCGATTCCCTTGCTGAGCACAAGCGTCCCCGTTTCGCATCGCGGGCATCGATCACCGTCGAGGGCCAACCGGAAATCACCCACGTATTCTGGGTGAAAATCCCGCGCAGGGTCTACGTCAATGAGGTGAATGTCCTTCTCGTTTCCACCGACAACCGCTCTGGTCATTGACGGTATCGCATGATCCGCGAGAATCCGCACATTGTTCAGCCCCACCGGACCCGAAAATCCCAGCGGCCCACCTGTGACCTCCTCAATCGTGCGCTCATCCGCGAGCTCCAGTTCGTCAACTTTGAGGAAATTCTTGACCTTGACCTCGTTGAGGTCGTGGTCGCCTCTCACAAGAACAGCGACCGGCCCTCTTTCGGTCCGGAGAATCAGGGTCTTGATCAGGTCTCGAGGCTGGATGCTCAGGAAGGCCGAGACCTGATCGATCGTGCTCGCGCCGGGCGTTTCAACTCTTCGGTATGGCGGCGACTCCGCGGTGCGATCCGCAACAGCGGGTGGCCTAGTCTCTGCTTTCTCCATGTTGGCCGCGTAGTCGCACGAGGTGCACGACACGATGGTGTCCTCGCCGGTGTCAGCCAAGACCATGAATTCATGGGAGAAACTTCCGCCTATCGGACCGGAGTCCGCCTCTACGGCCCTGAACCGAAGGCCGCAGCGGGAGAAGACCCGGTTGTAAGCGTCCCACATCTTGCGGTAGGACTCCTCCACACCCTGCTCGTCAACGTCGAACGAGTACCCATCTTTCATCAAGAACTCGCGGCCGCGCATGAGGCCGAAGCGAGGTCGGATCTCGTCTCGGAATTTTGTCTGGATCTGGTAAAGATTCAGGGGCAGTTCCCTGTAGGAACGCACATCGCGGCGCACCAGGTCGGTGATCACCTCTTCGTGCGTCGGCCCGAGGCAACAGTCGCGGTCGTGGCGGTCCTTGAAGCGCAGTAATTCCTTGCCGTATAAATCCCACCGGCCGGTTTCTTGCCACAATTCAGCTGGGAGCACCATCGGCAGGAAAACCTCTTGCGCTCCTGCAGCGTCCATTTCTTCGCGGACGATCTGTTCCACTTTGCGGAGCGATCGGTATCCCAGAGGGAGGTACGAGTAGACACCCGCAGTTAATTTGCGGATCATCCCGGCCCTGACCATAAGCTTGTGGCTCACGACTTCAGCATCCGCGGGGTCTTCTTTGAGAGTGGGTATCAGAAGCTTTGACATTCTCATGCGAAATTACCTCATGCGAGAGACCTACATCGGTCTCGTTCGATCGTATTATACACGCTTTGTCGGGGAATGAAGGACCGGAGCGCGGGCAAAACCTACCGTCCTCTTAAAGATGTAAATCGCGTCGGGCGTTCGGTCAACGAGATTTTCCCGCGCGCGCGGCTGTTGCGAGTGAGGATTTCCTGATCGGATGCATTATACTTGTGTGCGTGGAATGCTTGCTCATCTTGCCGGAATAGAACGCCGAATCAGTATCCGGATACTCATCCCGAATCGAGACGAATGGCGGAACGCGATGAGAAATCTGTCTGGATCTGTCACTGAGGGAATTTACCAGTGCTGAAATCATCGGAAATATCCTACCGCGCCCAAAAAGCCCATTATATCTCCTCCTCGTGTGCCTTGTGTCCGAGGAGATGCCGTGTAAACAGGACTGCAGGAGAGCGCGGTTACTGCGGAGCAGGGCCGGAACCGGCCATCGCTGCAGCGGTCGCCCATTTCGGCGAGGAACCTCCCTTGACGGGTGAGGGCGGCGCGGGTACTATTTTTTTCACTCGCTGCAATTTGCGGTGTGTGTATTGCCAGAATCACGAGATTAGTCAAGGGGGCGTTGGAAGAGTAATCTCCCCGGAAGCGCTCGCATTGGAGATGCTCCGCCTGCAGAGGAGTGGATGTGCCACCATCGAGCCTGTATCGCCGAGCCACCATCTTCCGGGGTTGCTTGCGGCGCTCGCGCAGGCAACGGAACGCGGCTTGACGCTGCCCGTAGTCTACAACACCAATGGATACGAGGCGCCCGAAACCCTCGACTTGCTCGATGGAATCATCGATGTTTACCTCCCCGACCTCAAGTATGCGTCGGATCAAGCTGCGACCAAGTACTCCGATGCTTGCGATTATGTAAAGACTGCGCGTTCGGCGATCCTGAAAATGTACGACCAAGTGGGAAACCTCGTGGTCGGTCTCTCGGGGACCGCTGTGAGAGGGATGATACTCCGGCATCTGATTCTTCCCGGGGACCTTGCGGGCACGCGCGAAACGCTCTTGTGGATTCGGGACCATCTGCCCACTACTGTCACTCTCTCCCTCATGGCACAGTACTCGCCTCTGCACCGCAGCGCCGAATTTATCGAACTGCACAGAAAGCTCTCCGAAGACGAATACGAACGTGCGGTGGACCTGGCGTGGGACCTTGGTTTCGAGAATGTCTTCGTACAGGATCTCTCATCCCAGAAAACTGGAATACCTGACTTCGGGGCCGACGTACCCTTTCGCTGGTAAGCGCAGCGCGTACGCAGCGGTATCCTTCTGGTGCAGCGAAGCGTCAAACTGAGCGTTGACAACTCGAACCCTGACGGATACCCTCACCGTAGGTCCGGGGCAGGCTGTCGTTCCGGCGCCTGCCTCCTATCTTTCGACATTTTCTTTTGGCAGACGCCGCAATTCCACGTCCGAGGAGCAAGCCATGGAAGCAAGAACCTTCGAACTGGGATTCGCCAGATTTATCGAGAAGTTCCACGGTCAGATCAAAGAGGATTTCCTCGCGGACGCATGCGGCAAGCGCGGACTTCTCCTCTGCGTGGATGCCGGCAGGAAAATGCTCGAGGAGCTGGCCGACGGGATTTGCGCGGAATTCACCAAGAATATCGACCGCAACACGTCGGTGGACGCCATTGCGGACCGGTATATCCAACTCGGCACTCGATGCTGTGAGCAGGGAATCAGCGTCTCGGAAATGGTCCATGCCTTTATACTGGTCAAGCGGCATATCTGGATTTTCTTCCAGGACAGCAACTTTGCGGGCCAGCCATTCGACGTGAGGTCCATCATTGCGCTGAACAACCGCACAGCTCTCTTCTTCGACCGCGCGATCTATTATTTCCTCGTCGGATACGAGCAGTCCACAGGAAAGAAACCTTCCGATGCGGACCGACTTTATGATGCATTTTTGAATAAGCTCCGCAGAGACCTCGGCCTCGACAGGTAGTTCCGCGACGGCCCTGTAGATGCGCCTCACCGGATCGTAAGTTCCTGGGTCGCAGAAGGAATGCCGCCGCTGAGACGCCGCCTTGAGGACATTTCATGCTCGCATATTTTGACTGCTTTGCCGGGATCTCCGGCGACATGACGCTTGCTGCATTCATCGACCTTGGCCTGCAAGAGGCTTACCTCCGCGACCAACTGAGCAGGCTTGACCTGTCCGGGTACACGCTCCGAATCGGGAGGTCCCACCGCCGAGGCCTTGCCGGGGTGCATCTCGACGTTGAGGTGGCTCATGGCCATCCGCACCGCTCGTACCGCGAAATTCGCCGTATCATTGAGGACTCCTCCGTGGAGGACGCGGCCAAAGCCACGGCACTGAAGATATTCGAGCGCGTCGCTACTGCCGAGGCACATGTCCACGGAATGGACAGGAATGAGGTCCATTTCCACGAAGTGGGGGCCGTGGATTCAATCATCGATGTGGTCGGCGCCGCGGTCGGGGCCCACGCCCTCGGAATCGGCCGGGTGATCTGCTCACCGCTGCCGCTCAGCCGCGGGTTCGTCCAGACTTGTCATGGGACGTTGCCCACACCAGCGCCTGCCACCATGGAGATCCTCAAGGGAGCCGTAGTTCGAGGCTCCGACGCAAGCATCGAACTGGTCACCCCGACCGGAGCGGCAATCGCATGCACGCTCGCAGCAAAATTCGGGCCATACCCGTCTTTTGTTCCGCTAAAGACCGGCTATGGGCTTGGAAAGTCCGATCCCGAGGAGTTCCCGAACGCGCTTCGCATCGTTCTTGGCGAAGAGTCTGAATCGGTAACCACCGATTGTGTCACGGAACTCACCTGTTCGGTCGACGATCTTGACCCCAGGGTGCTCGGAGACCTCATGGACGTGCTTTTCGCGAGAGGCGCTCTCGACGTAGCCTTTACTCCCGTCCAAATGAAAAAAGGGCGCCCAGGCACGCTTATAACGGTCCTTGCGCACCCCGATCTCACCGGGGAGTTGTCCCAAGTGATGCTGTCCCACACTACCACTCTCGGTGTCCGCGTTTCTCAGCGGGAGCGCGTGGTGCTCCGGCGGAAATCTGAAACCGTGCGGACTTCGTTCGGCGACATCCGGGTGAAGGCCGTTCACCTGCCTGATGGACGTTGGGAGCGACGCCCGGAGTTCGAGGACGTTCGAGAGATTGCTCGCCGTACAGGCAGGCCCGCACGGGAGATCCTCAGCGCAATTGACCGGGAGCTTGGGCCGCCGCGATCCAAGCCGGCGTGATTTCCTCTCTTGTGGCTGAGCCCTTTTATCCCTATTAGATCGAGTCAGAAGTCGATTTACGTTGTCGCCACTGACAGTCCCGGGTAGGAGGGGAGCTCAGACCCACCTGTACAGCAAATAGTGCTGAATCGTGAGTTTTGAGAGCATCTCCTCGATCGTGGGTTCCATAGCAGTTGCGAAAAATAATTTCCGATTGATTTCTCCAGGGTGTCGGGAGGTCCCGTTCACTTCGAGTGACGCAAGGCCGTTGAATTTTCGTTCACGGGACCTCCCGACACCCACCAAAAGACCTGCGATTCGGTCAGACCTTTGGCAACTGCTACATGGGTGACTGGCGGTTTGATAATATTTTCTACAAATAGCATGACATCTCCCTGGCCCAGAACGCGTGAAGGGGGCCTTATGGGCTCCCTTGCTTGCGCTATTCCCGCCACGGAGAAGCGCTACCGCCCGTGACGGGGTTCCTCGCGGCGGGCTGCCGCAATTACTGGATTACCTGGACCGTATAGCCAAATTTACCGCCGTTTTCGTCGCGATATTCGACCTTCACTTTTTCCCCCACCGCAGGCCTGCGGAAGGGTATGAATTTGGTTTTGAGGCCCACGCTGATGTTGACCAATTGGGCCGCCTCGCCCTCCTCCGTTTCTCGAATGGAAAGGCTCTTGGGAGACGAGGCAACAACTTCACCCGTCAGAGTCTTGAACCGTTTCTCAGTGATTGGCTGGGTCTTTCTGATCTCTTCCTTGGCCGGAGCGCCCGGTTCCTCGAGCGGTCTGGCAGCCTCAGGTTCTGCAGTCGGAGTCGGAGGCTTTTTCGGAGGCTTGCGAGCAGCCGGCTTTTCCGGTTTCTTCGGAGCGGGCGTCCAGGATGGATCTGCTACGTGAGGCGGCGGCTTGCGATCACAAATCGGTGGTGCAGGCGTGCACTCCGGAGTCTCGGGCCTTTCGCCGGTGGTCCGACATGTGGTGCCGCTCGGAGGCGCGGGAGGATAACACTCCAACGAAGGAGGCAGCGGCGAAAGGCTCACCACTTTGATCGCCTTCATGTATCCTTCTTCAAGAGCGAAATCCACCGCGACCCGCTCACCGATACAGGGGCGGCGGTTGGGAATATATTTGGTTCTCCAGCCCACATTGACCTGCGCGCACTGGCCGTTGCTCTTGACGGTCATGGTTCGCCACCCGTGGTCGATCACGGTGCCTTTGAAAGTGCACACGCGGTATGGATACGCGTCGGCGAAATCGGCGGACGTAAGGATCAGTGCGGTGGCGGCTATGGCCACAAGAATTGCGAGATAGCACTTCCCTGCCATGGGGGACCTCCTGAGAGGGGGGTAGGGATAACAAGGGTCAGGGCGCTGCCCAGGTCGCTCGCTCGATATACGAGCATAAAGTGCTTTGAACATAGTATGTTATATTGAAAAAGTCAAGTAATTTAACAAGAATTAATGGCAATACTCCTATTTATAATATTTATATGGATTTCGACGTAACAAAGAGCCCCTTGCCATTTCTCATTCTCTATGATATCACAACATAAAGGAGTGCTCACATGGGTATGTTCCGCGACGCGGAATGTCAGGAAATCGATCTTGTCAAAGAGATGGCTGAGGCTCTCGGGAGCACGGGGCTCCGACTCGATGACATCCTTGAGAAACTGCAGGCCGTTCGAGCGGAGTTGGAAGATCTATTCAATCGACGTTCGGCGACTTGCGCCGGACAACGCGAGCCTGCGGATTCCGAGATCAATGAGCGGATTCGGCGATTCAATAACCTTGTGGACCAAGCCGAAGATACTCGACGGTGGCTGCTCATTCAGAGAGAAGCCATCGGATTCCGGATTCATCGCGAGGTGGAACGTCACTATCCGATTCCGTCCAAGATGAAGCTCCTGTCTGGATGATGCTTGTACGATTGCGCGGAGTCATGCTTGTGGTTGCCGTGCTGGTGGCGATGACTCTCGCCGCTGCACAGGCGCTTGCCGCTTCGCCCACCGCCAAGAAACAGCGCGGCAAGGTATGGGTCGTCTACTTCTCATCCGAGGAGTGTCCTTTCTGCAAAGGCGTGACCCGTCTGATCCAGGAACTGTCGAAGAAGTACCCGATAAAGCTCAAGAAGTTCAGCGTTGACAAACCCAATGATCATGCATTGCTGGACCGGATTGAATCGATCCATGCCAAGGGTCGCCTTGAAGTGCCTGTTGTGATCCTGGACGAAACCATTCTCATGGGCGAAGAGGAGATCACCGCCAAGCTCGAGCCTATCGTGCGCAGGCTCGCCGCATCCGGCGGCGCTGCACCACCCTATCTCGGCCCCGTTGACGATAGGGACCAGCCTCTTGGAGAAAAGGCGCGCAGAGAATGTTCAACGTGTGAGCGTCGCCCTCCGACTATCGGTGAGGAGTGGGCCAAAATCCGCGGACTCCTTGATCGCCTCTTCTGAAACTGCCGAAGCCGTCAATGCCCGCCTTTCCCCATAGGCGCCGAGATGACGTACGAGCCGGATGACTCCAGGGCGATACCCTCCCTTCTTCCACTCCCGCGGGGAGAGGTGAATCTGAATCCACCTCACGCGGGGGCGGACTGTTTCAAGGACATTGTAGCTCCTCATAACTTGATGATCACACGCCGTGGGGTTTCCCGTGGGTAAGTCCAGCCGTACGCGAGGTCACCGTAACCCCGCGGCGAAACGGCAAAAGTTCATTGCTTGCACATTCAGGATCGTGGTATGAAAAAAAACTGCATCTTGGTTGATTCAGCCGTTCTGTTAGCGATTCATCTTCGCGAAATCCACCGCTGGTCACCATACGAGGAGGTCACTTTATGTTCGAGATCGTAGAAAAAGAGCGCATCGCTCCGGGAGTCAACCGGGCGGTGATCAACGCTCCCGCGATCGCACGGGCACACAAGCCGGGGCAGTTCATCATCCTCAGGACCCACGAGAATGGCGAGCGCATCCCGCTGACCGTCGCGGACAAGGACGCGGAAAAGGGAACAATTACGCTGATATGGCAGGAAGTTGGCGTAACGACGTACTACATGAGCACCATGAATGTCGGCGAGCGACTGCAAGACCTCTGCGGCCCCCTGGGCACACCTACCCACATCGAGAAGTTCGGGACCGTCGTGGGCGTCGGTGGCGGCATCGGGGTGGCGCCCCTCTACCCGATCACCAAGGGGATGAGAGAAGCCGGCAATCACGTGATTTCCATTGTCGGCGCTCGCACCGAGGGCCTTCTCATCTTAACCGAAGAGATGCGCAAGGTCAGCGATGAGATTCTTATCTCCACGGACGACGGTTCCTTCGGCATTCACGGATTCGTGACTCAAGTTCTCCAGGGACTTATCGATAAAGGCACGAAGATAGACCTATGCGTGGCGATCGGTCCTGTTCCCATGATGCGAGCGGTTGTCAACGTCACACGCGCGGCGAACATACCCACGGTCGTCAGTCTTAACCCCATCATGGTCGACGGCACCGGTATGTGCGGCGCCTGCCGCGTCGAAGTGGGCGGCAAGACCAAGTTCGGATGCGTCGACGGACCGGAATTTGATGGGCTGCAGGTGGACTTCGATCTGCTTACCAAACGGCTCGCCATGTACAAAGGGCCCGAGCTTATTGCCCTAAACAAGTTCAGGGAGTCCGAGCGCGGCTGTCAATGCAAATTCCCCGGGGGTGCCGCATGACCGAACAGGAACAAACCAAAAAGAAGCCCAAGATCCCCAGGCAGAAGATGCCTGAGCAGGACCCCATCGAGCGCAGCCACAATTTCTGGGAAGTCGCTCTCGGATATCCGAACGATATCGCCATACTGGAAGCAAGTCGCTGCCTCCACTGCAAGAAGCCCTACTGCATGAAAGGCTGTCCGGTCGAAGTGGATATACCCGACTTCATCGAAATGGTGAAACAGGGCAACTTCGTTGACGCGGCGTGGAAGATCAAGGAAAAGAACAGCTTGCCTCGCATCGCGGGTCGTGTCTGCCCGCAGGAGTCGCAGTGCGAGGCGCAGTGTGTTCTCGGCAAGAAGGGCGAGCCTTGCGCAATCGGGCGCCTCGAGCGCTTCGTTGCCGACTATGTGGCGGAACACGAAGATTGGAAGATGCCGCCGCTCCCTAAACCGACCGGCCACAAGGTTGCCGTGGTAGGTTCTGGGCCTGCCGGCCTTACTCTTGCCGGAGCGCTCATTAAAAAGGGCGTCGCCGTCACCGTATATGAGGCGCTGCATGAGCTT
>JAIWNO010000117.1 GCA_020216785.1 Desulfomonile sp. | reverse complement strand
GGCGGCGTGCTCGTATACGGTATTCCGGAATTTCGTCTTCCGAAGGCGATCGTGCGGGCCGAGATCGACGAACTGCGGCGGCTCGGTGTGGAATTCCATACCAACTACGTTGTTGGCCGCATCGAGACCGTTGACGATCTGCTCGAACGGTTTGACGCAGTCTTTATCGGGACTGGAGCGGGCGCGCCGCTATTCCTGAAAATACCCGGCGAGAACCTCAATGGCGTCTATTCAGCCAATGAGTTTCTTACTCGATCCAATCTCATGAAGGCGTACCTCTTTCCCGAGGCCGACACTCCCATTGCCAGGGGACGTCGTGTGGTAGTCTTCGGCGGCGGCAACGTGGCGATGGATTCAGCGAGAACCGCGCTCAGACTCGGAGCCGAAGAAGTGACCATTGTTTACCGGCGGACGATGGAAGAGCTCCCGGCACGAGCCGAGGAAGTCCACCATGCCGTGGAAGAGGGGATCAAGTTCAAACTGCTCTCCTCGCCGATCGAGATACTCGGCAACGATGCGGGATGGGCGGTTGGCGTGCGCTGCCAGCAGATGAAACTCGGGGAGCCCGACCAGTCGGGCCGCAGACGTCCAGTCCCGGTGGACGGTGAGTTCTTCGATATCGAGTGCGACATGGCAGTCGTATCGATCGGCAACGCGGCAAACCCGTTGGTGCCTTCGACCACGAAAAACCTCGAGACCAATAAGTGGGGCAACATCGTGGCGGACCTGGACACCGGCAAAACGAGCCGTGACCGCGTCTGGGCGGGTGGCGACATCGTCACCGGCGCTGCCACGGTAATCCTGGCGATGGGCGCGGGCCGCAAGGCCGCCCTGTCGATGCTGGAGACTTTCGGAGTGAGTTAATCCGTGTGCCGTGGCCTTCGACTGCTTTGGAGGTCGGAGGCCACGATTCACGAAAATTGCTGTCCGCTGTGGGAGGAGGCGATCCCGTACGGTGAAGAGGCCCAACAGATCTTTGGCCGACCGGCTCTTCGTTGGTGTCTTTTTTTTAGCGGTCGGCATCATGCCCGGCGTTGCGTCTGTTTCCAACGCGGCGCCTATCCAGCGAGTGCTGGGGGTGATCACCGAGGTCGGCGAAGGCTACATTTTGCTCAGGCCCGATGGGCAGGCCTCCCGCATGAAGCTCATTCTTCGCTGGAAGGCTCGCTTTGTGCCACCGAAGGTGCCTTTCGCAGGGGACCGTGTGTTGATCCTCTATAAGAACAAGGACGAAGGTGCCGTGATTTACGAGGTGAACTACCTCCCATCCGCCGCTGAGGGGTCTGCAGGACCTGCGGCGCCTTAGCGCTCCGGCACGTGAAGGCGATGACGAAAGTTGTTTGACGGTCCTCGGATGATCAGTGAGGCCGGCGTCGGAGGGACAGGCATCTTGTCTGTCGAAAAAGTAATGACAGGCAAGATGCCTGTCCCTCCAATGCCGTCCGCAATCCGTTACCGGATTTGTGAAAAGGAGTCCTGGGAAACCGGTGATGGTCTCCGTCCCGGAAAGCCATTCGGTGTTACTCGCGCAAAAGCGGGCCCGCAATAGGTCTGGGGGTTTTTATGGACTTGATGGTGGTTCTCAAGGCCGGATTCATGGGATTTGCGCTGTCCATCGGGACGCAGATGTTGGTCTTCTTTCTTGCGGCCAAATGGTTCGGTGCAGGGCGGGCGCGATTTGTCAGGGTATTCGTGCTTGCGGCCGTGACGTCGTTTCTTGTGGTTGACCTGTACCTCTATTACAAGATCCAGGTTTCGGATATCCCCGAGCCACAGATGTTCCTGGCAGGGTGCGTCGGCGGATGGCTTGCCGGGATCGCGTCAGGCCTCACGCAGCTCAAGCCTCTTCTCCTCCAGCTCATGCGGTGACAAGCGGCTTAAATCACTCTTCATCCTCCGACGCGCGCACGGACCCAAGGAGTACCCCGAAAAAGCCTTCAGGCTCCACCGCGTCGGTCACAGCGTCGTACTTCCATCCAAGATGTTGATAACATATCTTGCAGATAAGGAAACGCCAGCCGTACCCGGGGAACCACGAATGCTCCACGTAGAGTTCGTGATCCACGACCACGTTGTCGCAGTGCACGAACGTCATAAAGTGGCAGCGCACACCCGCGGGGTTGACGTATGAGTGCTCGGTGGAATGATTAACGGTCAGCAGCGCTCCGGATTCGGTGATAAAGGCGCCGCAATGCGCACAATAGTACTTCCGTCGAGTCTTTCCGTTATCAGACGACGATTTGATGTATGCCAGCATGGGAGTGCCGGGCCCGTGATCCTACTTGGCATTATGCCGCGGGATTGGCTTGATCGGAAGGATGTTCGCCGCCGGTTCGGTTCAGCGGAGATGGCCCGAGCTGTTGGAGTCGCTCGGTCATCGTCCGAACCGCTTCAACAAACTTGTGCGCCATAGAGGCGCTCATGTTGAACATTTCCAGCCGCATGGGATCAATACCCGCGTCACTGATGAGACGCTTGGCGTAATCCACGGCTTCTCGCGCGCGAAGGTTGCCCTCAAGGAAGTGACATTCCCCTTCGAGGCACCCGGCGACGAGCACAGCGTCCGCGCCGTGGCGGAAAGCCTCGAGAATGAGGATCGGCTCGACCTTTCCCGTACAGAGCAACTTGACGATCCGCACTTGGTGAGGATATTGCAGCCGCATGGACCCGGCCAGGTCCGCAGCATTGTACGCGCAATAAGTGCAGCAAAATGCGATGATTTTCATACCGTAGGGGGCTCCGGTCCGCGGGGCACCCTGCATCATCCGGCAAGGTACCCGTTTTTCATGAGCAGCTCGTGCACTTTCTTACCCATTCCCCGCGGAACTCGGAGCGGAAACCCGGCCGGGGTCCTTTTGTCGGGTTTCGGAATTACGCCCGAGGACGGATCGACTCCCGGGTTAAGTTCCCACATACTGCGCGGGTTGGTCTTGCACCACTGAGCCACCACGTACAATGGAAGGTCCTTCAACAGCAACACCTTGTCAAGAGTATCATATTCAAGCGGCGGCGGCAGCTCTGCGGCTACCCCATAAAGCTCCCGGTGTTCCCGAATGATCTTGAGAGCGATCAGGCGCGGAATGATCACTTCCGACCGAGGCGGGACCGGCAGGTCCCAGTAGGAGAATCCGGGTGCGTTCTTCACTACCTGCTCGACACGCTCTGCGCCATCGAGAAATCCACAGATTGCCAAGAGCCAGTCAACGCCGTCCTTCCGGCCGCGTAGCCACTGAAAGATGGTGCACGCCAGCCTTGTAGAAATGACAGGGTCTCGACGGTCGTCCCAATCGTTGGTCACAACCCACTGAACGGCCGAGGAGGATTTCTCCTGCTTGACAGCGCCCAGCGCCCACCATCCCACACCTCCCGACTTGGAGCGGAAATTTGGTAAGAGATCGCTGAGAACAGCGGCAAGATAAATCATATCCTCGGGCACCTTTTCCTGGCTCAAGACAGGCAGAATCATAGGGCCGTAGAGCGCCATCCGGTCAAACCATTCCAGCAGCCCCGCTCTCCTATCCATGAGGAGATAGTTAATCTGTTCAACGACGCGATTTGCGACATCCTTGCGATCGATAGGCACGACGGCTTCCGCAAAAGCGATACCGTTTTTCTGAACTTCCGGCGGGAGCACGTATGCAGCGCGCTCATATCCCGAAGCGGCAGCGGTGGGGAGGTAACTGCTGCTGATACATGTGAAAAACGCGCACACAACAGCTATGGCGAATGTTGATGTGGGAACGAGTCTTCCTGTTGGGACGGTGATTTTCATCGAGGAGTGTCGGCGGGGTGCGGATCGAAAGCCGCACCCGCAACCGGAGCGGGGGGCCTATGCCCTGCAGTCGGGCCCGGGTATCAGTCGTTGATGTTCTCTCTCAGCTCTTTGCCGGTCTTGAAGAAGGGGAGATGTTTGCTGCCGACGGTAATCTTCTCACCGGTCTTGGGGTTGCGTCCGGTGTAGCCCTCGTATTTCTTCACCACAAAGGACCCGAAGCCGCGGATTTCAATTCGGTTTCCCGCCACCAGAGCGTCGGTCATCGTCTTGAAGACCATGTCCACGATCTCTTCGGCCTTGCGCATAGGTAGATCCATTTCCTTGGCCAGGGCTTTAACCAGGTCGGATTTGTTCATGTGGTTCTCCTATCGATGGTCGGAATCGGGCACGAGGACCGGAGCATTTTCCACTGCTGCAAACTGCTCGAATTCCGGAGCCGTCCGAGACGCCAACCATGACCCGCTTGCCTAAAGTGATGGCAGAACCGCCTACATTTCTGCGGAAAAGGCCATGCCCTGCGGTCGCCGATCTGGTTGTGCCTTGGGGGTGCCGGGGCTGCGCTACTGGTCGGCTGCCTACTTTCCCGTCGGCGCTGCGACTAACCGCGCTCAACGAGGGGAACGTAGCAAACGGAAAACCGAATCCTCCTCCACACAAAGAGCCTTGTGCTTCACACTGACACGTGAACAGGCTCACCTCAGCCGCCCGGAATCGCTCCTCCCATCAGAGGATACATTCCTTGGCGGATGAGGATAAACGAAAAGATCTCTTATCGTTACCTTTGCCGATGCAAATTGTCAAGAGAATTCAGGGAGGATTTGCGATGGGGCTACATCCATAAAGACTTGCCAATGTCGCTATCAGCCTTCCCCACACGCGGGATCAACGGAAATAGCCCGGAATACGGTTCAATTGGCCGCCATATCCTTCGATGCCATACCTCGACCGGTCATTGTACAGCGCCGGTTGGTCCTGCCTGAGCCACTCCCGGCCGCGAGCCGGCCCCCCGTAGACAGCGTCGTATGAATAAACGTCGGCAGGGACCGGTGCCCGATTGTTCTTATACTGTACGTGGGCCTCCTCAAGAAGCAGGTCGCTCAACCGTGCCAACCGTCGCTCGCGATCTTGTATTTCAGGGTTGCCCCGCGCCGGCCCTCCAGCACGACGACTACTGTCGCTCGCGCATACCCTCCACCTGTCGAAAGCCTGTCGTTCTTGATCGAGGTGTGCTTGAATCTTCCGCCGCAATTCAGTCATGCGCCGGCTTCGCTCCTGCAGGGCTGCTTGAACAATCCGGGCCATGGAGCCCCTCGCTCCGTGTTCCGCGCGGAGTTGTTCGATGCGTGGCGCAACGGATTCGTCCTTGACGCGGGCGTACTCCTCCATCTGCTCGTCGATTTCCTTCCACACTCTTACCCACTCCGAGTGGTAGGCTTCGCACACTCCCTCTGATTGCGCCGATGCTCGCGGCGCACCGAGAGCTACGAGCAAGCAAAAGACGAGCGCTGCCGCTTTAGGAATCTTCGCAGGACGTCGATTGCGTGAGTGCCCAAGCAAGCGCGGCGTCTCCATGCGGGCCTCAAACCTGCCGCCTCTCCGCCTGTTCGTCCCCCAGGCACGACCGATCTATCCGAGGCGGAGTTCCAAAATAAGGCTTCTTTCAGGACTCCCTGCCTTCGGGGCGCCTGAGGAATACAAAGAAATCACTCGTATAGCTCTGATCCACGTACCGACGCAGAGTATCCTCGCGTTGTTCCGGAGAGAGTTTTTCCCGCTTCACTATCGCGCCTTTCTCGTCGGTGAAGTAAAGGTTGCCGAGCACGTTGTGCGGGTTCGCGTCGCCGTGGATTGCCCGTTCGCATCCAGCAAGCACCAAGGCGCGTGCAAGGTCCTTTGTGCTTATGTGGTGCCCCATGGCAAAAACCAAGTTGCCGTCTTTCCGTATACCGAACGCACTGCGGGTCGCAATAAACCACTCAGGTCCGTAAGTTGTCTGGGATGGGCTTCCGAAGAATGGACCGCCATAATAGCCGCCCCACGGACCGTACGACGGCAGTTGGTCTTCCGCGAGGAGAAAACCCAATCCGATTTCAGAATCGACTCGCTGGCCCCCTTTGACAACCGTCTCTACGACTTTACCGTCTTTGACGATAAGATGCTGCAACTGCCGCGCATCGAGGATCATGTCGGCCGGGATACTGTCATTCCATTCAAGCACGTCAACTGATTCATCTTTGTAAACGACCAGCGTGGCCATGCCGGGAACCAGCTTTCGTACCACTCCTCCACGGAAGATCGCACCCGCTCCGCCGGAATGCTTTTGTTTCCAGAGAGCGTTCGTGATTGCCAGAAGATTCGGGCGGCTCCCCGGATCGATCCGAGATGCTCCCGCCGGCGCGCCGGGCTCACCCGATCCAAGGTGGAGCCTCATGGCTATCCGCTTCATATCGAAAAGGAGCATGTGCACGATGGCGTTGGGGTAGGTAACGCTCGGTCGGTAGCTCGTTCGATACATGATCGGCGAGCCCTTGTCGTTGCCCGGCAAGCCTCTCCATTCCCAAATTCCCTCTCCCGGCAACGGCGGGCTCGTGTAGAGCGGAGCAATATTCTTGATTGAAAGTTCGCGAAACGGGTACCGGGTATAGTTGCGGGGGAAGTCAGGGGCTGTGATGGCGAGCGCCGCGGGCTTCAGTCCAGAGGAGCAATTCGGAGAGAATTCGGTCTTCGTTCCTCGGCGGGTGACAGAAGAGAAGGAATCTCTTGCGGCGGTACTCCCTCCCACGTGCGGAGCGTGCGCCATCGCAGGCAGTGGAGAAGGCTCGGACTGATTTTGGTCGGAAGATGCCCCATCCACGGCCACGGGGCCACCCCAAAGAAGCCGCTCCCATGCCGGTGGTGACTCGGTGAAAGTGTCGGCTTGAGCGTTGCTGCCGACGGAAAGGCACACGAGGAGAGCGAGGAGAGACTGTAGTGCCTGTCGGAAATGTTCACCGACAGTGCAACCACCCGGGCTGAAGATCATCGTTAATCGCCTGCAAAAAGAGCCATGCATCGTCCGTTTTGGCGTCAGGTCGGCCGCCCCCTCGGTTGACAACCACCTGTACATCGAGTAAGGATACCGCCGTTCCTGATCAGCAGAAATAGAAAAGAATCACACCGCGGCATAGGGCTGTCGGATCCGGGTTGGCCCGGAACCGGTCGCAAACAACAGTGTCGCAGGAGATGCGACTTTCCGAATGTACTAACAGGTATTGCGTTGGTCGTCAAGAACGGGAGGCGGATGCGTGCTCTTCATTCGGCTCGAATGGTCTTGGAGAAGGTTCTGCGTTGACGTCGTCTCGACACGGACTTATTAAGGCATGTGAAAGAACTTGTGAAATTGGGGACTCAACTACCCATGAAAAACCGGTCAGCTATCGTAATCATTGCTCTCGGAGCGCTATTGCTCCCGGTCCACCGCGTGGCCGCCAATTCCGCCGAAGTGCTCTTTGACCGTGCCGTGGCAGCGGAAAGGGCAGGCAACTTCGACGAAGCGCTCGATCTTTTCGGTCGTGCAGCCCAGAATGATCCCGGCAACCCCGCGATCTATATCAACCGCGGCATCGTCCACGCGGGGAAGCAGGATTACGACGAAGCGGTCAAGGACTTTTCTCACGCCCTTACGTTGGACCCCGACAATCCGGGAGCGTACAACAACCGAGGTCTGGCGTACGAGGCAAAAGGTGATCTTCAGTTCGCTCTCGATGACTACACCCGCGCGCTGGAAATCGACGCCGGACATGTAAATGCCCTTTACAACCGTGCAGCCCTCTCATTCAAAAACGGGCGCCTCACTGCAGCGATGGAGGACCTTGAAGCCATACTTCGCATCGACCCGGCCGACACGAAGGCCGCTCTTCTCGTAGGAAGGTTGCAGCTCGCCGAGGGACATCCGGGCCGCGCTCTAAAGACCTTTGCCGCTGTTTTGAAAACTGATCGGAGTAATCCCGAGGCCCTCAAGGGGAGCGGCGACGCTCATTTCTTAAGAGGCAATCTCAAAAAGGCTGTGGAATCCTACGATCTCGCACTGGAACAGGCTCGAGACGCCCAGACCCTTGCAAGCAGGTGCGGGACTCTCACAGCGCTGGAGGAATACGACCGGGCGATCAGCGATTGTCGGGATGCCCTTCGTCTGAAGCCCAATGTCTTCGATGCGCATTACAATCTGGGGCTGGCCTTGGCCGCGGCAGGCAGGAACCAGGAAGCGGCCGAAGCTCTTACTGAGGCGATTCAAAGCAACCCCGACCGCCCCGAGTGCTACCATAACCGCGGAATCGTGTACGCGCGTCTCGGCAACGTGGATGCCGCGATAGCCGACTTCGATTACGCTCTCCGGCTCGATCCTCGCAATGTGGACGCGTTGAACGAGCGGGGAACCCTCCTGTGGCGGAAGAACAGGACCGATGCCGCGATTGATGATTTCGCGCTGGCTTTGCGCATTGATCCGAAGCACGCTCCCGCGGCCAGGAACCTCTCCACTGCGTATCTGGCGAACGGCCGGACCTCAGACGCAATCGCGGTTCTTGAGCACGCTCTCAATACCGACCCGAAGGATGCAGACGTGATGACGGCCCTTGGCGAGGTATGGATGACGCAAGAAATGTGGGAACGTGCGCAAGCCTACTTTGAACGTGCCCTTAAACGGCCTCTTACCGCCGAGCAAAAGGTCAAAATCCTCAGCTTGAGCGCTCTTACATCCGAAAAAGCGGGCAATGTCAAGAAGGCTGTGAAAACCTACGAGCGCGCACTTGCCGCGACTTCCGACAGCGAGTCGAGAGAGCGCCTGGAACAGAAGCTTAATGAGTTGAAGGCGCGGCGGTGAGCCTATTACACGATTTCCGAAATACGGTGACGTATTCCGTGCCAGTGTTTGCAAAGCGTCATCCCCGCGAAAACGGGGCTCCAGGGAGGTTATCAAGGCTGGGTAAGGCCCGGATTTCTGCTTGCGCGGGAATGAGGGATGCCGTCCCATACCACCTGATGGTCCCTTACAATGTGTGTGCGCACTGAGGAAACGGCGTACTTATAGCAAGGCGCTTTCAAGTAAGTGTTATCCTTGTTTTTATGGGACAGATATTTTGCCTGTCACGGTCAGACAGGCAAGATGTCCGTCCCACCAGTACTTAAGAGATAGTCGCCTATTTGATTGCGCATTAGTATTAGAAATGCCCGGCACAGGCACCGCTCTCTGCCATTGCTTGGTGGCGGAGGGCCTCCGTGCCAGCCATTTCACTCGCAAGGTGTTCCCGTGATTTATTTCGCAGACCTGCATCTCCATTCAAGATTCTCACGAGCGACTTCGAAGGATTGCACCCTCGTCGAGCTCGCACGCTGGGCCGCACTTAAAGGTATCCTGGTGTTGGGAACCGGCGACTTTACGCATCCGCAGTGGAGCGCGGAGATTCGAGATCAGCTTGAAGAAGCCGGCGACGGTTTGCTCCGACTCAAGAGCGAACACATCCCACCATTCGATACTCTGCCCGGAGGATTCGGTCCGGGAGATGTGCGGTTTCTTCTCACCGTTGAAATCAGTTCCATTTACAAGAAGCGCGGCGCTACCCGGAAGATTCACAATCTGGTCTTCATGCCTGACTTGGATGCAATGGACCGCTTCAACTCCCGGCTCGGGCGAATAGGAAACATCGCCTCGGACGGACGGCCGATTTTGGGACTCGACAGCCGCGACCTTCTCGAGATCGCTCTGGAAGCTTCGAATGATGCGTACGTCGTTCCAGCGCACGTGTGGACACCGTGGTTCTCACTGCTCGGCTCGCGGTCAGGATTCGACAGTGTGGAAGAGTGCTTCGAGGATTTGTCTTCCCACATTTTTGCACTTGAAACGGGCCTCTCGTCCGACCCGGAGATGAATCGGCGAGTCGCGTCCCTGGACGGGTATACGCTCATCTCCAATTCGGACACCCATTCACCGGCAAATCTCGGCAGAGAGGCCAATATTTTTGCAGGGCAACCGGGCTACCTTGCTATTCGTGAGGCACTTAAATCCGGCGGAGAAGGCGGCGATCCCGCGGGTCGGTGGATCACAGCCGAGGTTGCCGCGTACGGGACGGACTACACTGCCTCTGGGGACTGGCGAGAGATTTTTTGCTTGAAGCAAAATCAGTCGGTCCCTAAGAAATTCCTCGGCACTCTCGAGTTTTTTCCTGAAGAAGGCAAGTACCACCTGGA
>JAIWNO010000116.1 GCA_020216785.1 Desulfomonile sp. | reverse complement strand
CGGACACCGGAAGTGCTCGGTCCGTCTCGATCCCAAGCAGACAGCGGAGCTGGACGGACGGTGCCCCGTGTGCGGCCACCCAGTCACCGTGGGCGTCATGAACCGGGTGATGGAACTGGGTACCCGGCCTGAAGGAGTGGCCACCGAGCGGTCCGCTCCTTTCTGGCGGGTAGTACCGCTTGCCGAGATCATCAGTCAGGGCCTGGGCGTCGGCGTGCAATCGAAGAAGGTCGGTGCTCTGTATCGGGAAATTATTGGAACCCTCGGACCGGAACTGATGATTCTGTGGGCTGCTCCTCTCGAAACAGTTGCGCTCCACGTGCCCGAAATTGTCGTCGAGGGTATCGCGCGCATGAGGCGGGGAGAAGTGTACATTCAGGCCGGATACGACGGAGAGTACGGGACGGTGAGGCTTTTTACCGACGCGGAGCGTCACCACTTCGGCGGTCAGCAGGCCCTGCTGCCGGTGGACCGGGTCCAGCCGCGCGGCAGGTCTCGTCATTCGACGGAACCGGTTCGAAAGTGCAAGCGAGTTTCCGCTGACGATAAGTCCGAAGAGCCCGCCGGGCCGGAACTCAACGACGAACAACGGGCAGCAGTTTCAGAACTTGGTCGGCCGGTGATCGTAAGAGCCGGACCCGGTACAGGAAAGACAAGGACCCTTACCCTGCGGGCCGCGTACCTGATGGAGCGCGGAGTGGCGCCCACCAAGATCACCGCCGTAACGTTCACCCGCAAGGCCGCAGCGGAGATGCAATCCCGCTTAGAAACTCTTGTCTCGCCTGAGGCGGCACGGGAATGCTGGGTCGGGACATTCCATCAACTCGCTCTCCGTGTCATGGACCGTTTCATAGGTGACGGTGTATTCCTGGGCAGAGGACTCGTGCTTGACCGCGACGAAGCGCTCGGGGTCTTCAGAGAAGCCGCCAAATTGTCACGAAGATCAGTATTCTCTTCGGCCGTTGGCCTCTTCGATCGGGTCGGCCTTCTCAAACAGGACCTGGTCGAGCCGGACAACCCGGGGTTGGACGACGAAGTCTCCGCTGTGTACCAGGCGTATGAACAGCTCTTGGAGAAGCGTCAGGCACTCGACCTGGACGATTTGGTCAGGTATGCGGTGCGGCTACTGGTGAACTATCCGGATCAAGCCCGGCGCTTCCGCGAAGAGTACGCTGAGCACCTGCTTGTCGATGAATTTCAGGACGTTAACCGCGGTCAGTACGAGCTGGTAAAGCTGTTGACCGGGCCGTCCGCTTCAGGGCTGTTCGTCATCGGCGACCCGAATCAGGCCATCTACGGCTTTCGCGGCGCGGACTTGCGGTATTTTGCCCTATTCGGAACGGACTACCCCGAAGCCGTCGAGGTGGGCCTTGTCCGCAACTACCGATCCCAAGCAACCATTCTGGATGCTGCACAATGCGTGCTCAACGTAGATCAGGGGCGCGGACGTCTTGTTCCCACAAAGCCCGCCGGAACCCCGATTCGCATAGTGCGGCTGCCCAACGCGGCCACTGAGGGGATCTTCATCACACGCACGATCGACGATATGCTCGGTGGAGCGAGTTTTCTCTCGGTTGATTCGGGCATCGCCGGGCGCAATTCGAGCCGAGAGTTCGGACTCTCAGATTTCGCCGTTCTCTTTCGTCTCAACGCAGTGGGAGACGCATTAGAAGATGCGTTCCAATCCGCGGGCATCCCGTGCCAGCGTGCACGCAAAGACAATCCCCAAGATGAAGCAGAGGCGATAGATCGCCGGGTTCAGGCGGTAAGCCTCATGACCATTCATGCGGCAAAGGGGCTCGAGTTCCCCGTGGTGTTCATTGCAGGGTGCGAAGACGGTGTATTGCCATACGAGCCACCGGGTGGCGGCGAAATGGATGAGGACGAGGAGCGGCGCCTCCTCTACGTAGCCATGACAAGGGCCGAGACGGTGCTTTGCCTGACCGGAGCAGCCGCGAGAAATCTTTTCGGTCGAACCTGCCGATCCCCTCTCAGCCGGTTCGTGCGCGCTATTGACCGGAATTTGTGCTGTTTTGAGAGTCCGCTGGAGGGTAGACGGCAGGATGAGCTGTCAAATCCGGTGCAGTGTGAGCTGTTCTAGTTGGCAAAAAGATTCTTGACAACAACAGAATATTTAGATATTTCTATATAAGAAATTGTTGTCCCGGGAGACCATAATGATGCGGTTCGATTTGAGTGCTCTGATAATGGTCTTCTTGCTTGCGGTGGCGGCGGCGCCAACCGTGCCGCTGGGAGCCGTAGCCGCCGGGAGCCCGCCCACGGAGGATTTCCAATTGTTTAAGAACCTTCCGCCGGCGGGCGACTTCGACATGCAAACGATGGACGGTGCTCCGCTCAGCCTCACTCAACTCAAAGGGCGTGTGGTGCTCATGAATTTCTGGCGGAGCAACTGCCCGTACTGTGAACAGGAAAAGCAGCACCTGCGAAAGATGTTGAGGATGCTCAACCGGCCGGACGTAACGGTGCTGTCGGTGAATCTCTGGGATACTCCCGAGTGGGTCCGGCGCTATGCACGGGCCAACGGCAATGACTTCCTTATCGCAAGTCGTGCGGGAGACAAGCAGTCTGCCGTGGACAACGTGGTGCGAGGCAGACTGCTCGGCTACTTCGTTGTGAACTCGGACAACGAGGCGGTCTTCGAGGTAAAGGGGTTCCCAACAACGTACGTGATCGACGGAGAGGGTCGTGTCGTCGCTGTTCATCATGGGATGGCCCGCTGGGATAGCCCCTCAATTAGCCGGTGGGTGGCGGGGCTTGCCCCGGCGATTAAGGACACGGAAACAACTCGGGTTGAGCGCAACGACGAGCGTCTTCCGGAGTGGCTGGACCGCCTCCTCGGCAGCCCCATTGCGGTGGCTGCCCAGACGCAAAGAGCACGGGGGCCGAGGTTAACGGGGCGCCCTGCAGAGGAATTAGGCGGCGCGCACTCCGGTTCATCGGGTTCAGCCCGTTGGGGCAGGGATTTTGGTGTTTCGCCTACAAGGTGACAACCCGTCGGGAGAGGGAGGGTGCGCATGGAATTATGGCTATTGATCTTGTTCGTGGGTGGATGGATTGTTCTCAATAGATGGATTCTGCCACGCGCAGGGATTCAGACTTGAATGTCACCTCAGTGCTCGCCCGAGGATCGGGCGAAAAGCGCTGGTGACCGCTCCGGTTCGGCACCGCCGGAGCGCAACGGAGTGCAGAGCCAATGAGTGTTGCGGCAGAGCGAGAGACAGGCGACATGCCTGACAAAGAGGAGCTTTTTCGCGAGATCAAACTGAAGGAGTTCTCCAAAGAGGCGGAGATCCTCAAGGCACTTGGGCATCCCATCCGGCTGAAGATCGTGTACGGTCTGCTCAAGGTAGGTGGATGCAATGTCAAAAACATGCAAGAATGCCTCGGCCTCCATCAGGCGACGGTGTCCCAGCATCTGATTCACCTCAAGAGCCGGGGTATTATCGATTCCACCCGTCAGGGCCTCCAAATGATCTATCGGGTAACGAACCCGTTGGTGAAATGCATCGTTGACACGATTGAAGAGGACGACGAAGATCTGCCCGACTTGGAGTGAAGCTCCAACCAATCGAACCCTCATCTTGTCGTGATTCTCCGTGGCTTTATGCGCAATTGCCGAGGACATGGAGCTATGCCGACCGAACAGGTAGGTACCGCCGACGGGAACAGCAGAGGTCCGCGTCTCTGCCGGCCGATGAGTTGGAGTGCCTGACCGCCGCGCCGGCCCTTTTTCTTCCACCACGTTAACATTCTCGTCGATTTGTGTATACTCGCCTCATGAAATGTCAGCGCGCTTCGGCATGATTGCCGGCCGCTGTCTGCGAAAGAGAGTGTCTCAAAACGTGTGAGGAGTTGAAAACCGTAGCACGATTGGGACTTCTTCCTTTCTTCGGCCCCCTCACCCCGGCCCTCTCCCAAACGGAGAGGGAACTCGTGCAGCCGGTTTCCGGTCCCCCTCCCACAAGGAGAGGGTTAGGTGAGGGTGATCGTGGTACGACAACATTTTTGGAATGGGTTTGAGACAGCCTCGAAAACCCGGCGGGAGGCAAAGTGAGATGACCGACCTCATCCGTTTCGGCGTGTCGATTCCCGACGATTTGCTTGCCAAATTTGACGTCCTTATTGCGGAGAAGGGCTACACCAATCGCTCCGAAGCGATCCGCGACCTGATTAGGGATCGCTTGGTGGAAGACGAGTGGAGTGAAGCCGACCACGACGTGGTGGGAACGGTTACCGTGGTTTACAATCACGAGCAGAGCGATCTGGCGCAGAAACTCACAGAAATCCAGCATCGCAAACACGATCTGATCATCTCCGCTGTGCACGTTCATCTGGACGCTCATAACTGCCTGGAAGTGCTCATTATGCGGGGTAAGTCCGTTGAAGTGAAGAAAGCCGGCGAGCAGCTCATTTCCACCCGTGGTGTGAAGCACGGCAAAATTACTATGACCACGAGCGGGACCGACATCGAATGAGCTATTTGGGAAGCGACTGAGGACGGCATCCCCAAATACGGTGAGGTATTTTGGTGAGGGGGATGCCTTCACCCGCATTTCAGTGTGTTGCGATCAGACGCTCGAAGGCGTCATCGAGAGGAATGGCGCGACGAAGCAATCCTCAATGGACGAAATGCAGGGGCCGGACTTATGAATTCCAGTTCAAGAAAGAAACATTGATTCTTGACAAAATCTGTAGAATTTGGCTATGCTCCGTAAATCAGAGGAGCCGGGGATGAACCAGTCTGTCGCGCGCTGCACGATCTCAATTGTTGTGCTTGCTGCTATTGCTGTCAGTCAGATGGTCGCTTGGCCGTCGACCTGGGTGTGCACGGCCCTCTCTGCCGATGGTCGGTTCTGCCGGGGGCAGGGTCCCGAGTGCTGCGGCGGTCACGAGCCGGATGCCGGCGAAGTAGAACGCGAGGCTGACCAGGCGAACGAAAACCACCCACTCGCGAAGGATTGCGGCTGTTCGCAATGCTTCTGTAAGGTTTTTCCCGCCCCGGCTTTTCTCACAGCCTCGAACGGTTACGCCTTGTTGTTGCCTGATTTCCTCTTTCCCTGTGAAGCCGGCCTCAGCATTCATGCCTATAATTTCAGCCGGAACCCTTTCCATCCTCCTCGAGCCTGATCCGTTCTTTGGCGCATGTCGCGCGGGCGCGGGGGCCCGCGCTGAGGAGCAGTCCGAAATCGCCGACCTGAATTGTGATTTGGACTGTTTCAAGGATGGATGTGCGTGCCGGAGCGTTCTTCCGGCGTTTGAGAGGATTTCGGTGTTGAGGTGGAAAACAGCAGGCTTATCGACCTGATACGGTTGTCGGAACCGTCACGGGAATGTCCGGTCCGGGACCCTGTCCCTCCACCACCTTTCCGGTGGAAGACGCGCGTACTTATCCCTGGAGCGATTGTGGGAAGCTTTCTTCTCCTGCTGGCCGGAGTTGCTTACCGGGAATTCGTACCCTTGGTGAGTGTGGAAGTGACTCCAGTGGTTCTCAAGCGCACCTCGGCTCAGGCACCGGGAGCAGTCATGGTTCAGGCCGCGGGGTGGCTCGAGGCTGACCCGTACAAATCGTACGTGACAGCGCTGGCGGACGGTATCGTGCGAGAAGTCCTGGTGCTTGAGGGTGAGAGCGTTACAACGGACCAGATCGTGGCGCGACTCGTGAACGAGGATGCAAGACTCGCCGTGCAGAGGGCAGAAGCCAAAGTCCGGGAGCTTGAAGGATCCCTGGATGCCGCCCACGCTGAACTGGCCGCAGCAACCGCAGACTGGGAGAACCCGGTAGAGCGCCGCCGGGCCATAGATGTCGCGGAGGCACAGCTTGCTGAGAGTGTCGCGAGACTTCAGCAGCTTTCGGCGGAAATCATGGAGGGCGAATCCCGCCTTGAGCAAGCCAAAAGCGACCATGATCGCGGTGCGGGCCTCCATGAGTCCAAGTCCATCTCGGATGCGGAGATGGTCCGACTCCGGTCCAATTACCACGCGCAGAAAGCCAAGCTCAACGCCACGCGGATGCGCCATACAGCCGTGAAGGAGCTTAAGGTCAAACATGAGGCGGACCTTCGGGCCGCTCGTGAGCATATGCGCCTGCGAACGGAGGAGCGCCGCAGATTGGAGGCTGCCCGCGCGTCGGTCGTGCAGGCTGAGGCGGCGCTCAGTCAAAGTCGGACAGCCCTCGCGGAAGCGAAGCTCCGTTTGGAACGGATGAACATCCGCAGTCCAATGGATGGGGTTATCATGGCTCGTCTCACGGAACCCGGCTCGAAGGTCGTCGTGATCTCGGACAATCAGGCGTCCGCTCGAGTCCTGAGTCTGTACGATCCCAAGAGAATGCAGGCGAGAGTGGATGTTCCTCTCGTGGATGCTGCAAAAGTGGGGGTCGGTCAACCGGCCGAAATCGTAGTGGATGTCCTGCCTGACCGCACATTTTCCGGCGCGGTCACCAGAGTGCTGCACGAAGCCAATATTCAGAAGAACACGCTGGAAGTGAAGGTTGCCCTTGCCGACCCCGACCCTCAGCTGAGACCGGAAATGCTGGCCCGCGTCCGGTTCTTGGCCAAGGGCGACGGCGACAAGCCCCGCGAAGCCGAAAAAGCATTTGTGCCTGAAACGGCAGTCCGAAACGTGGGCGGGGCCTTCCAAGTGTGGGTGGTCCGTGAGTTTGACGGTCTACGAGGACGCGCTGCCGCGAGGTCGGTGCAGATCGGGCGCATCCGCATGGACGGATGGCTTGACGTGCTAGATGGCGTCCAAGCGGGGGATCTCGTTATAAGCCGCGCCGCCGGCGATCTCAAGGAAGGCGCGTGGGTAAAGGTCTTATCGGGAAGCAACGGTCGTTGAATCGGTTCGGTGGGCCCAGGGTCGTCCAATCGCAGTTATGGAGCAAGACCAATGGCATTTATTGAATGTCGCGGACTGACACGCTCGTATCAGAAGGGGGCTACGACCATCACCCCGCTGGACGGGCTCGACCTGGATATCGAGAGAGGGACTTTCACGGCTCTCATGGGGCCGTCGGGGAGCGGCAAAACCACGCTCCTTAACTTAATCGCTGGAATCGACAGTCCTACTTCAGGGTCACTCATCGTCGAAGGCATAGACATCGCGCAATTGTCTCGATCAAAGCTCGCGCAATGGCGCGCGGACAATGTGGGCTACATTTTCCAGCTATACAACCTCATCCCCGTGCTTACGGCCTACGAAAACGTGGAGTTGGCGCTGTTATTGCACAAGCTGACGGCAAAAGAACGGCACAAGAAGGTTGCCTCGGCCTTGGAACTTGTCGGGATTGCAGATCGCTACGATCATTTTCCCAGCCAGCTCAGCGGTGGACAAGAGCAGCGGGTGGCCATCGCAAGGGCTATTGTGACAAGTCCTCATATAATAGTCGCCGATGAGCCCACGGGTGACCTCGATCGCACCTCGGCCAAGGAGATCATGGTGCTCCTTCGGCAGATAAATCAAGAGCTTGGCCGAACAATCATTGTCGTGACACACGATCCGAAAACCACGGAGTACGCCCAGCGGACCCTCCATCTAGATAAGGGGAAGCTCCTGGAGGTGCAACCAGGGGCTCGAGGAGCACGAGTCTACAACGCGTGAGATGACTCCAAAAGGAACATAAATGATTCCAACACGTTTTATACCGCTTGTATTCAAGTACATGGTACGGCGCCGTGCGCGGAGCATCCTCACTATCGGCGGGGTCGCGACTGCGATGTTCCTCTTCTATTCAGTTCAGGCCATGCAGCAAGGCGTGCGGGAGGCTACCCAGCCGAGTTCCGAGGACACCAAGCTCATCGTGTACCGCCAGGATCGATATTGCCCATTCACAAGTAATCTGCCTCAAGACTATCACCTCAGAATCGCTGCGATTCCGGGAGTAAAGGCCGCGGTTCCCGTGAAAGTCATGGTGAGCAACTGTCGGACTGGCCTCGATGTGGTGACCTTTAGGGGCGTGCCCGACGACGGATTGGAGAGCGGCTTTTTCGGCCAAGTGCGCCTGCAAGATGGTTCCCTGGATGGATGGAAGCGGCGTAGTGACGCGGCAATCGTGGGTGAGCGACTTGCCAAGAGGCGCAACCTGAAGGTCGGGGACCAAATGGAACTCGGCGGCTTAACCATTACGGTAGCCGGCATTCTCGAGTCGACCGAGCCCCAGGACCGGAATGTTGCTTACACGCATCTGGACTTCGTGCAGCGGGCCGCGGGGAACCGGCCCGGCGTGGTGACCCAGTTCAACGTCGCCGTCGTTGACCCTAGTCAACTCAGAGAAGTCGCTCGGCTCATAGATGAGGAGTTCCGAACCGCTCAGGAACCGACAGCTACATGGTCGGAGAAGAGCTTCGTCGGTCGCGTTGCCGCAGACATTATTGAGATCGTCAAGTTCGCCGGCTGGCTCGGCTGGGGCTGCATTGCGGGGGTTTTCGCTCTCGTGGCCAACGCTATCTTCCTCTCCGTACAAGACCGTATCCGAGACCACGCGGTGATGCAAACCTTGGGGTATGGCGAATGGCTTATTGCCCGTCTCATCGTCGCAGAGGCAATGACGGTCAGTTTCACTGGCGGGATTATCGGTGTGGCTGCAGGGATGCTCGTGACTCGGATCGGGATGTTCAGCTTTTCGGTGGAGGGCCTCAGTATCCATATCCACGCGGGGATCGGTTCTATAGCGCTGGGGCTGTTCCTTTCAGCGCTGACGGGTGTGCTCGCTGGACTCATCCCTGCATTCCAGGCATCTCGTCGAGAAGTCGCTGCGTGCTTCAGGGCGGTCTAGCGATGGACTTAATGGCTGCGAGATCTCACATGCGTATGACGTATTGCGAATCGTCCTAAGCTATTCAGAAAAGAGAAGCGGTTAAGATCGAAATGCGATTCCTCCCTTTTGATTATGGCGTGCGCAATCTTGGCCGGTCGAGGACTCGACTCTGCGCCACGGTAGCGGCGAGTGCGCTCGTGGTCACTTTGGTGATTGCAGCCGCTGGATTTGTGCGGGGGATGGCCCGCGCTCTCGTGGTGACCGAGGAATGCGCCAACGTGATGCTGATCGCCGCGGGAAGCGAAGAGAGCGTCGAGCGTAGCCAGATTGCCCGAAACGCTGCAGACCTTGTTGCCGCCGGGGTGTCGGGGATCAAGACTACGCTGGGCGTTCCGCACGTCTCGCCCGAAATCCACGCGGCGCTCATCGTCCGTCCGGATCGGGAAAGCAGCCGAGAGCTGCGGACGGTCATGCGCGGATTTACTCCTGAAGCCTTTCTTGTGCACCAGCGAGTGCAAATCGTGGATGGCCGCATGCCCCAGCCAGGGAAAGACGAAATCATGGTGGGCGGACTTGCCGCCGAGATGATGGGGCTGCCCGAAGAGTTTCTTAGTACCGGTCGGAAGATCTGGTTCGACAATCGCCAGTGGACGATTGTGGGGCGTTTTCGCGCTCCGGGAACCGTCATGGACGCAGAAGTCTGGGTCCCGCTGACGGACATGCAGGTGGCGATGAAGCGAGACACTATTTCGTGCGTGGTGTTGACATTAGGCGAAGCCGATTTCTCGGACGTTGACGCGTTCACAAAAATGCGCTTCGATCTCGGCCTTGTCGCGATCAAGGAGTCCGACTATTTTGCATCCATTTTGAAATTCTACCGGCCTGTGGAGTTCATGATCTGGTCCACAGCGCTCCTAGTGGCCCTCACCGGGCTTTTGGGCGGACTCAATACCATGTATGCCGCGTTTGCCGCACGGAAACGGGAGTTCGGAATGCTCCAATCCTTGGGATATCCTCGCAGAGCGATCCTGTTAGCCCTTATTCAGGAGTCGCTCCTTGTCGCCGCAGCCGGAACGCTGCTCGCTTCGGCCCTGAGTACCGTGCTCATCGACGGCCATGCCGTGAGGTTTTCCATGGGAGTCTTTCAGGTGATCATCGATCACCGTGTGCTGCTCGTGGGCATGTTTGCCGGCCTTTCAATAGGAGTATTCGGCGCGCTGCCGC
>JAIWNO010000115.1 GCA_020216785.1 Desulfomonile sp. | reverse complement strand
CCGCGTGGCGATGTCTCAGGATGCCGATCACCACTGCGCTCAAAGCGGTGTAGGCCTGACAGTGACGTTTCAGGCTTCACGGGGAGGCCGCCTGGTCCCAAGATGTCTCGGAAGTCCTAGAGAGCGTGAGCCAGTAGTCTTTAATCAAGTGTTACCGATCTCCGTGCTCTCTGCGTTGAGAGGTCACAGTGATTACGATGGAATAAGAAAGGAAATGACTTATGGAAAGGAAAACCGTTTGCCGAGACTTCGGAGGCATGTTCATTGTATTTCTTACTGCCTCTTTGGTCGTACTAACGGGCCTTGCCGAGTTGTCGGTCGCCCAAGCCCTCCCTTCTGATCTCTTCTCCAAGGCGGCTCCCGGAGGAGCTGTTGGGGTTGGCGAGGCCAGGAAGTCCGCAGTAGTAGGCAAAACCATTGTGCTTCAAGGGGTAATCGGAGGCATGGCTGCTTCTTTCTCCGACAAGCTGGCGGTGTTTCTCCTCGCCGACAAATCGCTCGCCGCGTGCTCGGACGGCTGTGGCAAGGACTTCTGCGGAGTGCCTCGGGATAAATTGATCGCCAACCTTGCGATGATTCAGGTGGTCGACGGGACAGGTAAGCCGTTGAAAGCGACGCTTCACGGCGTGAACGGCTTGAAGCCCTCGGCGGAGGTGACAGTGAAAGGCATAGTCGCCAAGCAGGACAACAACGTGCTCATCGTGAACGCCCGGAACATCTTCGTGAATAGGTAATACAAACTGTAATGATGTGCCACCGGGCTTGCCGGTAGGGGCATGTGGGTCGATTCGAGAAGCGCCCTGATTTTGGTCGGTTTACGAACGCCCCCTACAATATAATTGTTGAATCATAGGTTTTGAGGCGGTTTGCTGAGACCTGCTTTTTCTCTTTGCGACAAAACGAACTTCCAGGGAATGGAGGCTCCTAGTGCCCGGCGACCCCTCGGAATCGTTTAAGCGTGTGAAAATATATGTGGACGATCATGGACGATGCAAAAAGGTAGGCGAAAAGAAGGTGCACCGCATCCACAACTCGCATACCGCCTAATGCCCTGATAATCGGCATTGTAGTGTTCATATCCATGAGCAAGAGACCCGTAAGCATCTGGATGGGGAGGAACACCAGCATCGTCGTCAGGAAATAGCTGCGTTCAAGAGGATCAAAGACGGGGTATTCTCGGATGCCTTTCGGAAAATCCTCTCCCACGAAGATCAAGTAACCGTAGTAATGCAGCGTTTGAGCGATGTCTGAGAAGAAATGCCGAGGGGAGACGAAGTATCGGCGTAAAAACTCCCTTTTGCCGAGTTGATACGAGAGCCAAAACACGAAATCGATTATCAGGACAATTCCGCTAAGATTGTGCAGATTCACGGCATTCAGGAAGGTAGCGAAGATCGGGGCGACGTCCGGCAGCCTCAGCTGTATACCTGTCAACAGCAAGAGAATAATGCACAATCCATGCACCCAATGCCAAACCCGGATCGCGATGGGCGCTGTTGTGAATTCAGCGATGTTCGCGGTCCGTCGCCTCAGATTGCGGGTCAGGAACATCAAGAGCGCGTGGAAACAAACGGCCGCCAAGGTGAAGAATGCCAGGCAAGCTCCCAACACGTCCAGCCATTTGAACCCTATCCGCCTGACAACGAGCAAGAGTTCTTCCAAATCTTCCGGGCGGATCTTGGATTCTCCCAACAGATAGAAATCTCCCATGAACGGGCCGCGGCTGACGAGGATACCTTTCTCCACGGGAAATGTGGTGAAGCCGCCATCCTTTTCCGGGACCTCCAGGAGAATCGTGGAGTAAAATCGCGCGTCTTTCGAATGACACAGCGTGCAGTCGCGGGCCTTTTCTCCTTTGCTCGAGAAGTCATGAACAGGATTGAGCACCAGAATTCGTACTTCGAGCCCCGCTGTGGGAATACCTCCCTCTTTAATGCTCTTCATGAACGAAAACAGTTCGACGTCCGAGATCGTCCCATTCGCGTCCCGGTCCAGGGTCTCTACGGGACTCTTGCCGGCTTCCAGAAACGGTTGGAGCTGATTGTAGGTCAGGACGGCTTCCTTTGATCTTTCGGTCTTGTCCACCATGAAGATCATCATGCCGATTTGGGCCTTCAATGAGTGGCACGAGGTGCATTCCAGGTAATTGAAGTGGAGTTCCTTCTGAGGGAGCCATAAGTGGGTCCGTGTCGCATCGTGACACTTGAGGCAGATGCCCTTGCGCTCGTCGCCCGACATGCCGCGAAACGAAACGCTGTAATGAGGATTGTGACAGGAATAACAAAGCTTCTTGGAGACCTGGGCGTGGAGGCTTTTGTCGTACTCGCCGGCCTCTTTTGGGTGGCATTCCGCACACTTGGGCTCTATACCCCGGCGGTGGGGAATTCTTTCTTCCCGTGAGATAAAGGTAATACCTTCATGACACGAGACGCAGCCGATCCCTTTCTTAGCGTGTGCCGAGTTCGCCACCCGGAGGGGATCGATGAACCGACTCTTTCCCCGGATCGAAACGAGATCGCTGCGTCCGTGGCACGAGATGCAGTCGTCATTCGTGGAAACGGAGGCTTCACTTTGGCAGGCAACAGCAACTGCAAGGATGAAAAAGAAGGCACAAGAAACCAGTGGATATACGGGGACCCCTCTTCTTACCATTGCCGTCGCCCTTTTGCAGCATCATGCCAAGTTAAGCATGTCGGGCATCGGCGCGTCAAAGAAAAACGGCCTTACTGAAAGAGCGGGAAGTCCCTTCGCAAGACCGCCCCTCCGGGTGCGATTTATTCACCACATACTGACGAGGAAATCCGGCTCCCTTCTCCGACTGGCCCGGGAGGCCGCACCATCGCCAATAAGACGCTCGGTGTCTATTCAACCGGCCTGGATTCAGCAGCGAGCGTTCCCTCAGCAGCGGCACGTTCCATGAGGTAAGCGGCTCCCATGAGAGGCACCCACACAGCGAGCAATATGAGTGGAGAAGCCAGTAGGAGGATACAAACCACCCCCAGCGCCAGGTTCGAAAAATGCATGGCATATGCGAGTCCGCCCAGAAGCACAAATCCCAGCGGCCCTAGGATAAAAACACCGCATAGGAACAACCATGCGCCCAGCTTCATGGACGCCGCGCTCAACGCTGTCTCCGTCGTTTTCATCGTGCTTCTCCTTTCTCAGTTTGGCGATAGCGCGAGTCGCGAACCGCCCGATCGGATCGGTCTCGTCCGGTACCGCTCTTCAACCGGTCCGGTTGTAGACATTAGGATCCACCTATTTTTTGTTGCAACAGATGTACCAATTGACGTGCGCATAAAACTTGCATAATCACGGTATGTTATGCCGAGGTAATGGTTTTCCGTTGGCCGCTTCTGTCACGATAATGTCAAGATAAATGGTAAAACCTTGACGCAAATTGACGTCGGCGTTAACGTACAATTGGGCAATCAAAGCACGGCTGGTTGAAAGTGATTCTCCAGACAACCAATCCTGCATTCTGGATGACGGTCCTTGACATCATGACCGAAGGTGTTATGCTCGTTGAGGAGGGTGGAGCGATCCTATTCGTCAACAAGGCTATGGAAGCCTTCACCGGATATTCCCGCGAGGAATTGGTCGGACAAACATGCGCATTCCTCGATTTCGATTGCTGTCCGAGAGATCATAGCCTCGAAACCCGAGGCCCGTGCCCGCTGTTCAAGCATGGATTTCTCATTAGCAAAGCCTGCTCTCTAAGACGCAAAGACGGTACCCGGCTCACGGTCTTGAAGAATGCCCGCGTGATGGACAGCGAAGCCGGCGCGGCGATTTTCGCTGTCGAGGTGCAGACCGACCTCTCGTTACTCAAAGAGCAGGAGCGGGAGATTTCCGAGCTGAGAAAGATCATATCCGAGCGATACGGTTTTCATGGGATCATTGGCGCTTCACCGCCAATGAAGAACCTTTTCGACCTGGTAACGAAGGCTGCCGCATCTGATGCTCCCGTCCTGATCTATGGCGAGAGCGGCACCGGCAAAGAACTGGTAGCCAAGGCAATCCATAAACTGGGGAAGAAGAGTAGGGGGCCGTTCATTCGCGTGAACTGCGCTGTCCTCAGCGCCTCTCTCCTCGAGAGCGAGCTGTTCGGGCATGTCAAGGGAGCGTTCACGGGCGCGGATCGCACCACCAAGGGACGATTCGAGGCGGCCGACCGCGGCGACATCTTTCTCGATGAAATCGGTGACGTTCCCTTGTCCACGCAGGTGAAGTTGTTGCGCGTGCTCCAGGAGAAGGAATTTGAGCGGGTAGGGGACTACCGGCCTATCCCGATCGACGTGCGGGTTATCGCGGCGACACATAGGGATTTGCGCGCTCGAATCCGAGATGGATCGTTCCGCGAAGATCTCTTCTACCGTCTGAATGTGATACCCATATTCATTCCACCCCTCAGAGACCGTCCCGGAGATATTCCTCTCCTGATAGGCCATTTCATCAGTCAGACCGCGGCAGCCACCGGAAAGCCGATAACCGGAGTCGACCGGGACGCCATGGAATTCCTGACCCATTACCACTGGCCCGGCAACGTTCGGGAACTGATCAACGTCATCGAATACGCATTTGTGGTGAGCAGCGGCAGTGTCATTACGAGGGCTGACCTGCCGGAGATGGGCTTGGCGTCCCCGGTGTTGCGTGAGACGAATCGGGACGATTCGCCGCGGCAGAGCGAAAAGGAACGCCTCATCGAAGCCCTTATCAGGGCCGGAGGGCGAAGAGAGACTGCGGCGCGGATTCTCGGTGTCAGCCGTCAAACCGTTTGGAGCAGAATTAAGAAATACGGCATAAATGTGAATGGACTGCCGCTGCTTAGTACACCGTCTTTGTAAATGCGTTCATACATTTTAGGGGTCAACCAATGGTGAGGGACTGCAAACTCACTCTCGCGTGCGCTCATTCGCGTTAAGTTTAGGTGGTTCCCCTGTCATGAGCTTTCCACGCGGGAGCGAAAAATTTGCCCATAGTTTGCTTCTTGTTCCGTTTTTCGTATACGCAATGTTTGAGGATCTGTTGAACAATAAGCGGATAGCGCCCCCGGTCAACAAGGCCGGCACTCCTGCTTTAAAAGCTTCGATCCGAGTCTCGGCATCGCATATCCTCCGAACAGACAGGTATAAAAGCTTCGATACCAAACGCTCATTCACTCAGCTGGGACACATCGCCGCTCGGCAGACCTAACTCTTGTGCGATCAGAACGTTGCGCAAAGGAACACCCGAACGGGTCCTCGGCAGCTTCTCCATGAACACGATTTCTGAGAGTGGTATCTCAGGTGTGAAGTTCGCGCGTACAAAGTTCCGGATCTCCAGGTTAAGCCTCTTTGACGGGGTGAAACCATCCTTCACTCTAACAAATGCCCTGAAATACGTTCGGCCGTCGGGTGCCCTTGCCGAAATCACTGCTGATTCCGCTACCGCTTGGTGCAATCCGAGGATTTGTTCCACTTCATAAGGGCCGGTGTCCCTCATGCCGACCTTGATCAGGTCGTCGTTGCGGCCGTCGTAGTAGTAATAGCCGTCTTCGTCCTGCGTGACCATGTCTCCGGTGAGGAACCATCCTTCATGCCGAAAATGCCGCCTATACCGCTCCTCGTCGTTCCATAGTGCGCTCATCATTGACGGCCAATCCGGTCTCAGCGCAAGCTCTCCCATGGTGTACTCGGAGACCGGCTCCCCTTCATCGCTGAGCACGGCAGCTTCAATTCCCGGAACGGGTTTTCCCATGCTTCCCGGTTTGATGGTCATCGAGGGGAAGTTCGCAATACAGATCATTCCCGTCTCGGTCATCCACCAGGTGTCGTGGGGGGATCGTTTCAGCGTGTGTCGGGCCCAATAGAACAGCTCGGGGCTTAAGACTTCGCCGACGGTGGCAATGTGCCGGAGGTTGCTCAGATCGTACCTGGCGGGGACGTCGTCGCCCGCCTCCATGAGGCGGCTGATGGTCCGCGGAGTGGTGTACCAGACGGATACTTTGTAGCGTTCCAAGGTCCTGTACCATGTCGATGCGGAGAATTGGTCCCCTTGGATGACGGAGGTTATTCCATGAAGCAGAGGCGCGAATAGACCATACACGATACCGGTCACCCAGCCGGGTTCCCCCGAGTCCGTCCAGAGAATGGTGTCGTCACGAATGTCGAGCACATACTTTGCGGTAGCACGGTGGCCCACCATAGCCTTGTGCGCGTGAACCACCCCTTTCGGCGGCCACTCCGTGCCCGAGGTTGTGTAAATGAGAAACAACGGTGTGTCGCCTGTTACCCAGCGGATGATCGGTGCCTCGGGCGGTTTTCCTAACCGATCCTGCACCACAATCTCACTTGGGAAAAGGTCGAGCCCTGCCGGGCCCGTTAGGAATACGTGCTCCACGCAAGTCATTGCCTGAAGGGGGAGCCGTTCGACAAGGTCCGGATGCGTGACAAGGCCTCTCGGTCGAGCGCTGCGAATCCGCGCGTCGATTTCGTCGAAGCTCGAAGTCGAGAACAGAACGCACACGAGGATCCCCAAACGTGCACACGCCAAGAGTGCGCAGTACACTTCCGAACACAACGGCAGGAAGATGAAAACGCGATCTCCAGCCTTGAAGCCTAGTTCCAAAAAAAGGGCCGCCCATTGGGACGAAACTTCACTCAATTCCGCGTAGGTGAACTCCTTCACGCGGCCGGCCTTTTCAAATATGAGCGCCTTCCGGTTCCGGTGCGTTTCGGCCATCGCCCACCGGTCGACCGCCTCGTGGACGATGTTCAACTTGCCGGTCGTGCTCCAGGTAAACTCCTTTTCCTCCTGGACCCACGAAAAGTTCTTGCAGGCTTCAGTATACGATCCAAGATTTGCATCGGGGTTTTCCGGTGCGATCTTCGCTCTGAGCATGACTGCCGACTCCTGTTGATCGAGTTGCCGCCCTATGCGCGTGCCTGGTGTGGCCGCCGCAACAACCGCCGTCCGTGACATGTCTGACACAGTTCAGTTCACCCAGCCGTTCGCCGAACTTCCCGCGGAGATAGGGGGCTCCTTCCAGAATCGTCACTCGTCGAGAACAAAGTAAAGAACGGCGGCACTCCAGAGAACCATTGATCATGACGCCTCGGCCTCTCGCATGTGGGGCATCGGCGCGGCAGTATGATATCCTTCTTCCAGCTCGAAGAGAAGGGTACGCTTGTCAAGACTCGGGCTCGTAGATCTATTCAGAAATGCCTTTCACGGTCGTTGACAGCCGCCTCGGGTAGGGGCGGGTCTGAGATCCGCTCCTATAAAGCATATCGCGGCGCTCAATGCTCCGCCTTGCCTCGTGGCTTGGGGGCAAGGTACCTACGGATCGATCTACGAGGCACGCCCGACCCGAGGAATTCTGTTACACAGTCGGTCGTGCGACCATATGTGTGGTGCTAGTCACACCTCCGCCGGCGCTCCATAGAGAAGCCGAGCCTTGGAAGCCAATTCTTCACGCAACTTCGGAATCCGGTCTCTATCCAGGGCAAACACGCGGATGTACGCGTGTCTGAACCCGACGGGCGCGGTTTCGTACGAGGTCAAGATAGTGGCTATCCTGCCACCGTGTTGTCTGATGATGTCAGTAACCTCCTTGAGCGATCCCGGCCGATCCTCCAGCTCAAAGGCAAATTGTACTCCCTTTTCCGTCAGGTCGCTTACTGCGAGAAATACGCGATGGAGATCCGCCTGCGTGATGACCCCCACAAGTTCTCCCTGAGCGTTCATCACCGGCGCACCCAGTATCTTTCTCTCCATCATGAGCCTGAGCACGTCTTCGAGCGTGTCCTCCGGGGAGACCGTGATGACGTCGGGAGCCATTATTTCCCCCACACGCGTTTCAGGGTCCACTCCACTCCACTGTTGCAGTGTCTCGAACGCCTTTTCAAGTCCCAGCACTCTGCGTAGGTGACGCTCTGAGACCACCCCGACAAGCTTCTTTCCCTCCATGACCGGCAACATGCAGACATTGTGTTTCTTCAGGAATTGTACTGCCTTCCTCAAGGGGTCATCGGGCGTCAGGGTGAGGAACTGTCGTCTCATACAGTACTTGACCAGCATGAACTTCCTCCTTTCCGGAATCTCTTCCTGAAGACGTCAAGACCAGGACGGACTCCTGGACGACCGGCGCCGCACCACCCGATTAGTCGCTCATAATCATCCCGCGACAGGTATTTCTCTGACGATCTGGACGCCTTCCCCCCCCCCTTCCCGATTGTACCTCCTGGAAGCGTGGGAAGGGCTTCCCGTCTATAATGTAAGTCCCTTGAGCCAATAATTTGTTCGGATTTGGTCCGGTACAGACAGCTTTTGTGATCGGTGGGATGATGTCACCACCAAAATTCAGGATAGCGACGATGCTTCGGTATGTTGTTGAAGATGAGGGCAACGAGCAGCATGATTGCAACGCCTGCGCCCACCGGGACAAGGACATAGGTGAAGCCCAGTGAATGGATCGCATCGCCGCCCACCACAGCAATGAGGGCAGTGGCCCCGCCGGGAGGATGCAGCGTCTTTGTGACATGCATCACGGCAATTGCCGTGGCAACTCCAATGGATGCCGCCAACCATGGAATACCGTGAAAAAGCTTGAATGCTGCAACCCCAATTACCGCAGAGAGCAGGTGCCCCCCGACGAGGTTCCTCGGTTGGGCCAGCGGACTCTTGATCGCCCCGTAGATGAGCACCGCAGATGCCCCGAATGACCCGATTACCAACACCACCCCGGAAGCCTGGACGACCTTCTCGCTGATGAATGCTACTGCGGCAATCCCGACAAATGAACCGAGCCACGCCAGAAGAACCTCGGTACCGGAAACGCGTGGGGGACTCTTAGTGCTCCCTTTCATTTTTGCCAAAAATTCCACGTGACTTACCTGACCAGAGATGACCGCACCACATCAGCTCGTGACGCGATTCCTACCATGTGGCCCATGTCGTCGACCACGGGCAGTCTATTGATTCCGCGTGTGGCCATGATGTTCGCAGCCTCAAGTAGCGTTGTTTCAGGCTTCACCGTGACGGGCGGGCTGGTCATGATATCTTCAGCCAAACGCTCGGACAAAGGCGCTGTGAGACATGAACCGCCTCGGAGACATGTGGCGATGACCTCCATGAACGTGCCTGCTCCACCAACGCCCATTGTCACCATGAAATCCCGTTCGGAAATGATCCCTGCAACCGTTCCGTCATTCTCCAGAACAGGGATTCCTGACACTTTCTTTTCGGCCATCAGTTCGGCTACGAGATTGATAGGCATCTTCCGAGTCACCGACACTACAGTCTTGGTCATGACCTCCGCTACTCTAACGGACCGCGTCAATCTGAGTACCGCGTGTCGATAGGCGCTTAAATAGACTTCTTTGAAATCACCGGGCGTGATGTCAAGATATCCCGGGATTTCGCGCATGGCCTCATAGATGTCGTCATCGGAGATATCTACCGGTAGGCACGCTTCGATGTACTTCTCGGTCATTTGTGGGCCTCCCGGGACTGCAAAGACCCGTCCGGGGCTTGGATTGAGCCGCTCCTGTGAATAAGAGTGGCATACCGCCCATCGAGGGTCGTTGACTTAAGTCAAGTATATGACAATTCCCTGTTCAACCACGGCGATCGGTCGCTGAACGGGGAGAAGCCGCTGCGTTCGCGTCTCAACTGTCCGTTTCTCGCTCAACGGCTACAGGCGCTTTTTTCTCGCTCTCGCTCTTTGAGCCGGTTTTGGCGCCTGATCTGAGCTTCACAGTTGCGCCGTCGCTCTTCATCGGTCTGAAGAATCAGCGGCGGCACCTCGGCAGGGGCCCCGTTTGGGTCCA
The DNA here is from genome assembly GCA_020216785.1 of Desulfomonile sp. Lineage (GTDB taxonomy): Bacteria > Desulfobacterota > Desulfomonilia > Desulfomonilales > Desulfomonilaceae > JAIWNO01. Next base: position 188 of record JAIWNO010000115.1, on the reverse strand, counting down.
AAGCCACAAACGTCAAGTAGGCCGAAGCAGTGTGCCGCACTTCTCCCGTACGGAGATTTTCAGCCTCCACCCTCACTCCCACTTCCATAGACGTGCGGCCCACAAGGTTGAGCGATGCCTTTAGGATGAGCAAATCCCCCACGTAGACCGGGTTATGGAAGTCCAATCGGTCGATTGAGGCAGTCACC
>JAIWNO010000114.1 GCA_020216785.1 Desulfomonile sp. | reverse complement strand
GCGTTCATTCGCGCGTGCCGGATAGCCACCACGCCCGCGGCAGTATCCACGTGCTTCATAATGACCCCTCCGTGAACGTTGCCAGCCGGGTTCGCGTCTTCCGGAAGCATTTGAATTGCAATGGTATTCCGGCTTTCTTCGACGGTTTTTCCCTCCATGTGGTAAATCCTCCTCCGCGTCCAACAAGTGTGTGACTCAGCAATTTCTCCGACTGTAACCGAATGGGTAATTGCAATAACAGGTTTTTCTGTCACACTCATATCCTTGAAATCGTCAAAAGAAGTAAGACGGTCGAAGCTCAATCATCCGTCCCTGATCGCGAGCCGCTCATTCGCTCATCAACCGGGGACGCCCACCATTGGGATTCTTATACCGATGCACTCTCAAAAAGGTAACTTCAACAACGTTCGGTAGGGGCCTACCCACGTGTCGGCCCGGCTTTCAGGGCGCACCCGCGTGTGCGCCTCTACCAGCACCGTGTTACTGATTTGATGACGCATTGGTATTACGCCGTTTGGGCATCAGCGGCTCGATCTTTGCCTACTGCTCATCTGTGTAAGATAGCCCACTTGTTTGCTCACCGGACTTACCTCCAGCGAGTCAAATATACACATTTATATTGAAAAACAAGCACTTAAATCGGGGCGCGATTTCACGCGCTTACAACCAGTCAGAGGTTTTGCAACCGTTTCTAGCCACTACTAATACGCATCCTGATGATGTACTGCCCTTCGGCCGAGTGGATCGTCTCCCGGAATGGTCCCGTCGGACCGCGGGCACGTCCACGCCCCTTGAATTGTTGCCCCGAAGGGTTTAATACAATATCAGTGACGTTGAGGGAGGTCCGCCATGACCGATGATGACACCTTCCCGGCCAATCCCGAAATAAGCGAGGACTACAAGTCCTTCGAGGAGTTCTGCGCGGAGAATACCGGCCGGGAGCTGGATTACCTCCTGCTGGTGCAAAAGAGCCCACTTGAAATGGACCCGGTGACGCTCTCGTTCTGCATGAGGCACTTTGTGCGTCTCAATAAGCAGCTCATGGACCTGCTTCTCACCACATTGGACGAAGGACCGCAGCCGGACTTGCGGGACTTGCTTGCGGTCAAAGGCGTCGAACTGGACCGGTCACATGCCGCGGCTCTCCGCGAAGTGGTGTTCGCGTTTCGTGACTGCCCCGAAGATGAACAACGGGCCAAGCTGGTACGGGCATTCCAACTGCTGACCATCAGTAGACAAAGAAATCGGGTCACGCTCACCCTCGGCGAATCCTACAGCCCGCCCGATGAAGGCTGGACGATCGAGGACTTCGGAGGAGACGATATGAGCCTCGAAACCGTTCGCGCTGTGGAAGACGCCCGCTATGTCGAATGGCAGGAGGATTGAGCGTATGCAGTATGAGCATGAACTGGTCCCGATTTCTGAAGAAGGATACAAAGTCCTGGACCTTGTCAAGAAGGACCCGCGGCGAGCCTCGGCCATCATGGCCCGACTGCCGGATGAGGAACGGATTTCGCTTGTGAGCCACCAAGCGGCGCGCGATCCAAAGGTAGCCCAAGACCTGTTGTTCCTCTTGAGTGACGAAGAAAGCGGCAAGGTGATCGAAGGCCTTGGCGACCGCACGCTGTTCAGGATGATGAAGGCGCAAACTTCCACCCACATCGGAATGCTGTCTCTCGTCAAGCCGGATCGAGTCCAGTCGATACTGGATCTCGACCAGGAGCTGTTTTCAGCTCGCGGAGTTACCAACCCGATCGAGGCGTACCATTGGATTGTCAGCTTCCTTGAAGAGGACGAATCCACGTTCGCTGCGCTGCTGAAGCATCTGGACCTCAAAGTGGTAGCATCGGCTTTCCAGGATAAGATCGTCCGACCCGGAGCGCGTGAGCGTACAGAGGAGGACGAAGAAGCCGCTTTCCCGGCTGATTTTCTCGTGAAACTTGACCGCGGAGAGCTAAAACCCGACGATCTCGAAGTAACGGACGACGAGGCGTTGGACATCCTGACCCGCATTTACCTTGTAGATGAACACTACTTTAGTGAACTGGTCTCGCTCATGATTCGCGACGAAGACCTTAAGACGCGTACTGCGGAAGAAGCTTTCGAACGGATTCACGAGCAGGTCGGAGACATGACCGAGCTTGTGGAGGAGGCCGAAGACATGTTCGTCCCATTGGATGAGTGATGATCGGGGACTCTCCGCCTGTCATTTGGGTGCCTCATTGCTTTGCTTACATGGTGTCAAGAACATTGACAGGTTCCACCCGCTGACGCTTGGTCAAGGCAACGAATTGCTTCCATTTAGCCGGTATTTTTGATGGATTAACCTGACTCGTTTCTCTCCACTATTGGCATGGACTTTGCTGCCAACCCTGGTCACAACATATGTCTTTGTGGACCAGGAGGTATACGGCCCATGGAGAAGAGACTGCTAGAGGCCGCGCAAACAGGAAATCTGGCGGAGTTGAGGGGTCTGTTAACCGCCGGAGTGGGAGTCGATCATCGTGACGATATGGGGTGGACACCCTTGATTTGGGCTGCGGCCATGGGGTTTTCCGATGTGGCGAAGATATTGCTGCACAATGGAGCTGATCCGGACAAGAGAGACATGTACGGCGCCACCGCTTTGATGAAGGCAAGCCGTCGGGGGTTTTCGGAGGTTGTTGCCCAGTTGCTGGAACATGGGGCAGATCTTGATGCCAGAGACGATCATGGCCTCAACAGCCTGATGCGGGCGGCACGAGCAGGCAACACCGAAATCGTCAAGATGCTCCTTGCTCATCCCGTTGACCTAGAAGCCAAGGACGAGTATGGGGCCACAGCACTCATTATGGCCGCGCTACGGGGTCACACGGAGATCGTGAGAACTCTTTTGGAGGCCGGAGCCAATATTGATGCAGCGGACAGGAACGGGTGGACCGCCATGGTGTGGGCGACTTCGAGGCGGCACGACGCCGTAGTCGAGTTGCTGAAACAGTTCAAGCCGCTGTAGCGCCGGGTGAGGGCATAGAAGATCCCCTGTGTCAGGTAGCGTACCTCGTCCGTGACCATGTCCAACAAGTGGGGGACATCCCGAGGGCCTTGAGGAACAGATGAAAAAATGCTGCCAATTACAGTTAACCTATTGTTTTTTTCTGATCATACGGTATTTGGTAGTTGATGGTTAAAAAAGTGAAAGAGGACATGCTTGAGCCTCTTTGGTTTTTGAAAAGGACTGAGGAGCGCAGTCAAGCATGTCCACATCAATGAAATCTATCCGGGCAAGCGGCATCGTTTTCGGAGCCCGTGATGAACTTGGAAACCGGCTCTAAGCGCCTCCCTCTCACACGGAAGATGCCTGGGGTGAGGATGTGACAAAGAGATATTCCAGGCCTTATCGTGCTACGGATGCAACTTTTCCCGAATTTTGAGGAACTCTTAATAATAGCGCTCAAGAGGTAATTCTTGCGAGTTCATGTGGAATCGAAAAGAAAAGAAATTGTGCTATTCGATACGTGCTACCGATTTTGTGGAAGGCGGCATAACGGAATCATCGGCCGGCAGGCGTTCCTTGTTGTGCCAGCGCCGCTGGGGCGGTCCTAAAATCAAACAGGCCTGCCTCATCGACAAAGCCGGCGAACTCCACAGACGGGGCTGACCCTGCCACAGGCTTGGTTCTGAAGGCGAGGCGTTTGTCTCCTCGAACAATCATGAAACCGTCCCAGTCCGGGCCGTTGGCCGGTACCAGGAGCACCTGATCAGCGGGCGCGGGATCGGCCATGAGGTCCCGCCCTTGACAGTCGCGGATCGGGACATGCTCGCCTGCAAGCGCGTGCAAAAGAGTCGGCACAACGTCAGTGTGGACTGTGGCCGTAGAAATCCGGCGGGGCTCGATACCCGCCCCAAGCATGAAGAAAGGCACCCGAAGCTGGCTTTCGGACATGCGAGTCGCGTGGGTGAACACGCCGTCCTCACCCATCGATTCCCCGTGGTCACCGGTCACGATCACGATGTTGCGCCCGAGGTCGATGGACCTGAGGAGCTTGACCACGGCCTGTTCGAGAAACAGGCAGGCGTTGGCGTATCGGCTCATGAGATTCTGTCTCTGGCCCCGAGGATCGACAAACTGCCAGAAGCTCGGAACTTCCTTGAACACTTCGAACTCTGGCGGGAATGCATACCGATAATGCGACGATACCAGGTAGTAGAACACAAACTGGGGACGGCCCGCAGAACCGCTCACAATCCCTTTCGTCCGCTCCAGCTTCCAAAGATCCGATTTCGGCCAGTCGTCCATGCCTTTGAGGCTGAACCGTCCGTCGGAAACAACCGCGTGGCACGTGTCCTCGTTGAAGAACTCATCCACACGTCGGAAGCCCTTGGTCTCTCCTGATGTGAGAAACGTAATATGGTACCCGGACCTGCGGAGCGAGTCCAGGAGTTGCGGACGAAGCTTTCGATTCAGAGCGTTGTGGTACCCGAGCGGCGCCCTTCCGAAGAACAGGGAGAACAGTCCAAGATGAGAGCAGTTTGAACCTGAGAAATGTCGGTCGAGGCGGAGTCCTTTCATCGACCAAGCGTCCAATTCCTTCATCAATTCCGGGGAAACCGCAGACGGACGGAAGCTTTCGAAAATAATCAGGATAACGTTGGGCGGATCCGGCTTTTTCACGACAACTGAAGGATCGACAGGCTGAGGATCGACGCTGCTCTGTAACACGCTCTGAATATTCAATTCGGCAAAAGCCGCGCCAATCGTCTCTGCGAGCGGATCGTCGATCACAGCTTGGCTGCCTGGCCGTACCGGAGTGGCGGTACTCTGGACGGCTATCCCCGCATCGCGAGGGCTGGAAGTGCGAGGGCAGCCCAAGCCGAGCGACCGGAGTCCCCCGGGCAGCAGAGCATTCCGGAGCGCCTCCGCGTCAATAACTGTAGACAATCCCTCGTCGGATTCGACACGATCTTGTGTCGTAAGTCTGACGAGTCCCCGTTTGCGAATCGCACCACGCCCTGTGAGTGTCTCCACAAGTTCTGTTCCAGTCTGCCCGAGTTTCAGCACAGGCACCAGCGCTGTGGTGGCCGCGTAAGTGGGAACAGGGCCCGCGAACCGGTCAATAAGCTGCTGCAAGCCTGCGGTAACGGGAAGAGTTGTACCGCATCGGTCCAGGGCAGAGCGATCATGAAAGAATTGCAATGCGGGGAGCACACCCAACGTCACCAAAGGGAAAGCGAGTGTGAATACGGTGAGGGCGTCGCGGCGGAACAGCCACTGATTTCCGGGTACGAGCAACCGGACCGTCCATTTCACTACGCAAAACCACACGATACCCGAGACCGCCACGATAGCTAGAATCGTCAGGGCCTCCTTGATGAGTCCTTCGCCCGCCCATTGCCAGATCTTCTGATCGGGATGAAGAATCATGTCCTCGATGTGGGGCATATAGGCGGACAAGTGATGGCCGGCAAATCCCACGCAGATGAGGTCTGAGGCCATGAAATCCACAATGAGTATCCAGGACGCGAGAAGAACACCGTCCGCGGCCCTGGGCCGGCGAAAGAGGATGAGCGCCCCGCAGACAACAAGCACCGGCAACAGGTAGAAGAATGACTTGGCCAACACCAGCCAAGCCAACAGGATCCGATCCCATAGGGAAAGCATCGAACCTCTCGGACCCAATGCGATCTGGTATCGCTCATATTCGAAAAACGAAACAAAGATGATTATAGATGAGGCTACGAAGAGAAGGACCGTGAACCAATCGACGCCCCGAACGGGTACAGAGCGCTCAACCGGAACCGGGGATGCAGATCCTGAGCGGACAACGTCGTGCCGATCGGCTCCCATCGCTCAACCTCGGTCCTAGCTAGCAATTACCCCAATCGCACGCACGCTCCCCCGGCTAATATCTCTCGCTTCAGAATGGAGAGGGACCAACTTCATCGCGAACCGGGCGTGCCCTGGTCCAAGCGTGGGCGTGGGGGGGGCGGTATTAGGAGACGATTAAGATATTACTAAAAAACCATGAGTAGTGTCAAACCGGATGAAAGAGCAAGAGCTTTTTGTTGCATCCGTTGAGTTACGCGGGGTTGGAACTCCCGATTAAACTTGTCATCGCGCCCCCCATGGAACCGACAGGATTCGTGGACGGTCAATTCTCCGAATCACCACAAGCATAGCCCATGACAAATGTGGATCTATGCAACCGAGCAAGACTTCGTCGAATCAATGCACTCCGGGAGGTCGAGGCTGTCCTCATCGAGTTCCTTGATCGCCTGTCTGACGATCTCCGCACTTTGCCGGAGATTTGTTGTCTCGAATTCATCGAGTGGAGGCACAAATGTCGCAAGCACTCCCGCTCCGCCAACAAGTCTTGGGAGAGAAACCGTCACGTCTCTCACGCCAAGAACTTCCGGCGTCCATGAGGAGACGGTGAGCACAGCTCGATGATCGTCGAGTATGGTGTCCACGATTGGGCTACCGCCGCGCCGATTCCATAGTATGTGGCGCCTTTGCCTGCTATGATTCTGTACGCGGCGCCTCGAACTTGTTGGTCGATTGCATTTCGCGTCTGTGCATCAAGGTCCACGCCACGGATCGTACAGAATTCATCGAGTTGCATTCCGCCGATCATGACCAGGGACCACGTGAGCACTTCGGAGTCGCCGTGTTCTCCGAGGACGTATCCATGCACGTGATGGGGGTCCACGCCAACATGACGCGCGAGCAATGATCGGAAGCGGGCCGTGTCGAGGGTTGTTCCTGATCCGATCACTTTAGCTGTTCGCACTCCGCTTTCGGCAGCGAGACGACTCGCCAGATGAGTCATGATGTCCACAGGATTGGTAACGATAAGGAGTACTGCGTCAGGGGCGACCGTGACGGTTTTCGGGATGACTTCGGTAAACACCGCCGCATTTCGGTAGAGCAACTCAAGCCGGCTTTCGCCCGGCCGTTGATTTGCGCCTGCGCCCACGATTACGACGCGACTGCTTTCCAGGTCCGGGTAATCACCGGGATGGACCCGCACACGGTGGGCAAACGGTACGGCATGGAAGATATCGTCGGCCTCAGCCTCAGCTCGTTGGCGGTTTTTGTCCACCAGCACGATCTCGCTGCCCACCCCTGCCATAACCAGCGCGTACGCCGATGTGGAACCCACGAACCCCGCGCCGACAACTCCTATTTTCATTGTCTCTCACCCGCTGAGCGTGTTATCTCATACCGAAGCGCGTTGAACTCCCGAGACAACCGGATATCTCCTTCGGATGTGAGGCATCACGGCTGTCCTCCACACCCATTCTTGCAATGCTTTGGTACAAGCCCGTTCCCACCTGTCAAAAGGTAACCGTCGTTGCGGTCTCATGCCGCCTTCCGCCGGCCCAACCGACCGAGCAAGTCGATGACGTGTGCCTTCTTCTGTTTCAAGTCCTGGCGGAATGACAATGTATCCGTGCTGGAGATCTCGGAGCTTAGCTCATGAAGATAACTGTCGAGAATCTCTCGCATCAGATCGACCTCGTCCTCTTTGAATTCAATCTGGGTCATGGTTCGCTCCTTGTTTCACGGTGCTGCTTGGGCAGTCCGGCCGTCGGCCGGCACGAACCGTCGAGAGCATTCGTTTGGGCGGACGATATGATTCCTTGGCGTGTCCTTCCGCCCGACGCGATCTCCCTCGCTTATACGTTAGCTATGGATGCTTGTGCCGGCAACTCGGATCGAGGAGAAGCGTGCGTGAATTCACCTGAACAATGCCTCCTCGAATCGGTACACTTGAATAATGTTAATCTTCGAGCCCCTTAAGAAATGCCGGTGTCATGTCATTCGACGCCGTTCCGAATCGGCAGGGCGGACACGAAAAAAAACCTTCCCGGTGACTTTGCAAGAGCATATTGATAATATAGGAAGGGGCGAGGAGTCCTGAGTCCTCTTCGCGCCGAGAAAAGGGGGCCTGCCATGAAAGCGAACGGCGCCTCATCGGCTGCAGTGATCAGATGGTTCGGCCGCGCTGCCGTTGCGATATTTGTGTTGCTTCTTCTCGTCGGACCGGCAAGCGACTTCTGCGCTATAGGCTGGGCAGCAGAGGGAGAAAAGGCGGTTATGCGCGATAGAGGGCAGGACAGCCTGCCCAAAGGCGACCTGTACGCGGTCATAGTCGGAATATCGAAATATGCGAACCCCGCCGTACCTCCTCTGAAGATTTCCGACAAGGATGCCCGCGACTTTGCAGATTTCTTGCGTACGCAGAAAGACCTGTTCCGACAGCGCAAAGTGACATTGCTTACGAACGAGCAAGCCACAAAGATCGAAGTTGAAAAGCAGCTCTTCTACGGATTGAGACAGGCCGGCAAGAACGACACGGTAATCCTGTTTTTCAGCGGCCACGGCGCTGTCGATCCGTACCAAGCAGGAGACTTTTTCTTTCTGACCTATGATTCCGACCCGGATTATCTGGCTCCCACTGCTGTCCACATGTCCGGTCTCAACTTCCTTAAACGGATCGACTGTCCACGCGTGCTCCTTATTGCCGACGCGTGCAATGCCGGCGGGTTTTCCGCGCGGGGGACAAAACTCGCGGTGACGCCATTCAAGTCCTTCATCGAGCAGTTCACCTCATCCTCGGGCAAAGTCATTCTTACCTCCAGCCGGCCGGACGAGTATTCCCTGGAAAAACCCGGCATGAACAACAGCGTGTTCACTCACTACCTGTTGGAAGGCCTCCGCGGGCGCGCCGACGGTGACGGCGACGGTTTGGTCACCATATCCGAGGCGTATCGGTATGTGTACGAAAAGACGAAACGGGAGAGCGGCGGCGTGCAACATCCTCAATTTGAGGGGACTGTCGAGGGTGTTTTCGCGATTGCTCACTCAGGAAGGCCCGAACAAATTCCCGTCGCGACGGAGCGCCCAGCCGGACCCGCGGACCACCAACCTGCCGCGATACCTATCGATCGTCGGCTCATTGCTGCGGTTCGCGCAGGGGACCTCAACAACGTGCAGCGGCTTATACGCGAGTCCGCTGACATCAATGTTGCGGACGAACTCGGGTGGACGCCATTGATGCACACGGCCTCAAAGAACAACCTCAAGGCAGCTCAGCTGCTCATTTCAGCCGGTGCCGACGTGAACACTCAGGATAGGCTGGGCTGGTCCGCGCTGATGATTGCCGCGGCGAATGGCCACGCGGAGGTTGTCGATATGCTGCTTAAGCAGGGGGCGGACAAAAACGCCCGAAATATCTACGGAGAGACAGCCGAAATGAAGGCTTCGCTGGGCAAGCATAGCCGAGTCTTACGTATCCTAAGCCGTGCTGCACCCGCTACGGAGCGCCCGACCGAGAAGCCTGCAGCGACCCCTCCGGAAGGTCCGGTTGCCAAACCTGAGAAGCCGAAAACGGACAAGCCGATTGAGACAGTCAAGAAGAAGGTCGGGGAAGGCGAGGATTCCAAGAAGTATAAAGTAGATCTTCCTCCCATAAACTACGACGATTTCGCCGGTGGACCGCGGTTCCGCCGTGGATCGAGTTCCGGAGGAGGAATCGGTATTGGGATCGGGCCGCTGCAAATCAGGCTGCCGGGACGCAGAGGAAGAGAGGAGAGTTCCGAATCGGATTAGACCATAGTCCGTCCAGTTCGCGTGAGTCTCACTCGGCGGTGCGCACTAGTGTTCACTTCCCGACGCGTTGCCATTGTCCTTTGGGAATGATGAGATCGTCCAGCCGCCTTACCGCGGCTGCATTGAGGTGATAAGAATCCGGAGCATCGGGACCGACCAGCACGACAGCGCCCTGGAACTTTTCAGCGAATTCCTCGATAGTGCCGGGGCCGCCGAAGAGTGCTCCTTTCGCCTCGTAACCGATGACCAAGACCTCGTAATCGCCTTTCTTAAAGCACTTGCGAAGCTCGAATGCCTCGCTTCTGTTGCAGAGCCGGAACCCGACGTCAGTGTAATCGCCGAGGCGCTCGTCATATGCTTCGCGCATCTCCAGGTCTTTCCTGGCAATCAGTTCCGGCGTTATCCGCG
>JAIWNO010000113.1 GCA_020216785.1 Desulfomonile sp. | reverse complement strand
CGGTTTCCTTCCTTTCAGCGTCAACAAAGACCACATCCCTTCGGAATACGTATGGCGATTCGAGGAAATGAAAGATATTCAGCTTGGTATTATGGTGTCGAGCCAGACTCAGAGCGTAGTCGAACGCCCAGTCACCTTGCTGTGAGAAGGTCGCACACAACCCCACCCCGTTCATGGTCCCTCCCGAATTGAGTCATCTTCGATCCACAGTCATGAAGGATACTTGCCACGACATGGCCGGGTCAACCTGAATTGTGTCCCTATGCAAAAGGATGCCGAAGAGTGTAAAATATATATTTAAATCGCATCATCAGGGAGTTGTACCATGTATTTACCGGAGATCTTCCAGCAGTTTACCCGCGATCACAAAGAAATCGCCGATGCTCTCGGGAGGGTGGCTGATCTGTGCTGCGATGCCGGACCCATTGAGGGCAAGCAAAGGCATCTCGTTCAGTTAGGGGTTGCAATAGGAGCACAGTCCAAGGGGGCTGTCAGATCTCACGCCCGTCGAGCGCTCCAAGCGGGCGCTTCAGCGGAGGAAGTGGCTCAAGTTGTCCTGCTCTCTGTAAGTTTGATTGGATTTCCCGGCATGATCGCGTCGTACGGCTGGGTCCGAGAGATCCTCGAGGCCGGAGACACGAGCGATTAGTACCGGTTCGCTTGGGATGTTGCGGAACCGGCACTGCCTCGTGGGCTTTAATCATTCGCGCTCGTGGAACGGATTACCTCCGGCGCAAGCTCGCTCCTCTCCTGTTGAAGCTGAAGCACCACGATCGCCACAATAACAAGGGTACCGCCGAGAATTTGAAGGGGCTCCAAGGTCTCCCCTAGGAGAACGTACGCCATGAATGCCGCGGAAATTGGTTCGGCCGTCGAGGATATCGTCGCCCGGGTGGACCGAATATGGTTCACACCTACAAAGAACAGCCCAAAAGGGATAAGCGTTCCGATAGTGGCTATGTAGGCCATATACCCCCATTGCTCCGCTGAGTATCCGGTGTAAATGAAATGTAATGGGGGTTGAAAGATGTTCCACGTTACCGCGGCAAAAAGAAAAGCGTAGAACGTGACGGTCCACGGCGCGTACCGATGCATTCCGCGCTCTCCCAACAAACTGTATGCGGCGAACAGCACGGCCGACGCGAGGCCGGCCAAAGTCCCTTCAAGGTTCATCTTCAGCAGATGCAGATTGTATCCTCCTACAACCAAGTAGCAACCAATCAGTGACAGGAACAGGGCCAAAGCCTTAAACGCGCTCAGCCGTTCGGCCCAGAAGCACACCGAGTAGACGGCCACCATGAACGGGGACGTATACTGAATCAGTATGGCTGCAGCGACGGGCATCTTGCTTATGGTGTAGAGGTATGTCGCTTGAACCAGAGCAAGCCCCACTCCTCCCAGTACCAAGAGGTAGAAGATGTCGGAAAGCCGAACTCTCAGCAAATGGCGTGCGAACAGAGCAAGTACCGCCCCAAGCGCCACGCACGCCAGGGTAATTCTAATCTGTACCAATTGAAAAGGCGTGACACCGCCCAAGAATAGCGCCTTGCTTGCCGTCCCGGAAGACGCCCACATGACTGCGGCGGCGATCACGCTGAGATAGCCTCGTGTAGAACTGGTCACCCAGCCTCCTGATGCAGAGTTCGACTACGCGGCCACCAGCGGATTCTACGCGTCCTACAACGCCGAGGCAACCCATTACTTTCTTCGATTCCCGCATTCGGTGCACTCCTCGTATGCGGCTGGCACGACTTTGTGGCAATCCGGACACTCCCAGGTCAACGCATGAACAATTTGGGAGACACTGTAGAGCGTCGCCAGGTCTTCGTGGCCCAGATCGCCATTCTCGATGAGCTGCACGATGAGCTTGCCCAACGCCGTTTCTGATATCCCATATTTTTCTGCCAGAGTCGGTGCGTCCAGGCCGGCGAGAATATCGGACCGCAGTGCCTTTATGTCCACTTCGGAGGTTTTTTTCATCGTGTCACGACCTCAACTGCGCCGCGAGATCGCCGCGACCGACTCGACAAACGCGAACGTCTTCGATTCCCCGCTTGAGCCGGGAGCCGGTTTGAAAATGTACGTTCTCAGCAAAGCCAATCCATACGCAGCGATGAGGACGGCAATAACGAATATCAGCGTGAAAATCCGAAGCCTCCTGATACGCACGGTTACCTCCTCTCTTGTTTGGGGACGTTGCCCGGCTCAAAGTGAAAACCGCTCAGTGCGGATATTACGGTGCGACACGCCGAGCAACCGCAGGCCTTTGGTTACGCTATCGGCCATTTTCGGGGGAGCGCACACATAAAAGGCCCTTTCGCGTTTCTCCGGGCCGACCAACCCTGCGAGTTTTGCGTGATCCAGGCGTCCGATTTCGCCATTCCAGCCCAGTTCGGGATTGCTGAGAATGTGGACCACTTCAAGCTGCGGTGTCCCATCAGCGGCAATCTCAGCGATCTCGGAGCGGAATACAATATTCTTTTCCGAATGATTGGCGTACAGAAGCAGAACTTTTGCCTCCTTGGCCGTATCCCGCATATGGCGGAGCATCGCCATTAAGGGCGTGATACCGATCCCTCCGGCGATGAAGACGAAGTCGCGGTCCTCCGGGTAAAGAGTGTACGAAAATCGGCCGAAGGGTCCCTCCACAAGCGCCGTGTCTCCTGGCCGGGTCTGTCCGATAGTCTTCGTGAAGTCGCCCGACTCCTTGATTGTCGAACTGATGTAATTCTTCTGTGCAGGACTGGAAGAAATCGTCCAGTGATGTTCCTCTATGGGCAGCCCGCCGCCTCGTTGCAGCGTGATGAAGTGAAACTGCCCCGGCTCATAGTCATAAATCTTCTTGCCTTGGGGCGGAACGAGCTTCACGGTCCATACATTGTGGGTCTCCTGCGTGACCGATTCGATCCGATAGGGAGTTCGCGCCAGCTCTCGGGGTTTCAACACACGGCGGTAAACGTACGCGTATAAAGTGATTCCGAAAAGTACTACCCAGAGAAAGCGCATTGGGAGCCACAAATCATACGCCGCGAACCAGCTGTGAATGAATGCTCCTCCCAATATGATCACGGCGAGAACGTTGTGGATGCTGCGCCACTTCTCGAATGTCAGTCCGAAGGCCTTCCACAGTAAGCTCACGATCACCTGGACAATGAGCAGCGAGAGCACAACCCGGCCAAGCCAAATGTACCAAGGCTGGACAATCTCTGTGAGGAGCGCTATTCCCGCTCCTCCGAAGGCCATCAGCGGCGGATGAGTCAGAAGGAGCACTGCGGCGAATACCCCCATGTAGCGATGGAATCTCGAGAGCACGTCCAATCCAAACGGGCGCTCTACCCACTTCCACCGCGACACGAGAACAGGCTGGAGAGCCATAATGCCGTAGGCCGCAAAGGCCGTGCTCGTGCCCACGTCATGCATCACGGTCATGTCGCTCTTCATCCGAAGAACAGCCACACCAAGAAGAGGACTGAGCGAAATCAAGCAGTAAAGGGCCGCTAGGGCCATACCGTTTACCATTGCAATCCCTCCCCAAAACTCGCTACAAAAAAGCGGTCGAATCGACTACCCTGCAACTGTTACCATCTACAGTGCGTGATCACGCCCAAGTCCCGAGATCAGTTATTGGCTACTCGGGGGCGTCTCACCCAAAAAGGACCGCAGCGTTGTCTGCAATTTGCCGCACAAAAGAGAAAATCCACCTCGTTCGGGGAGATGAAGTGCTTCCCCACTCATTCAGAATAGCCGAATTTGGGCCGATCGTTCAACCATGATTGGGCGCCCCCTGTCCCTTGATCGCTTATCAAGGGCCCTCACGGATTGTTCAGCTTCATAATTGTCTGGGCTGCGCCAAGGAGAAACGCATCGTTCCCCTCGGATGCGAGCAATGAGAGCCCCATCGGAATGTCGTTCGAGTTGCCGAGCGGAAGGGTAACCTGGGGCAATCGACCGATCCCCGCGATGGAAGTGAAAGACAATGTTCTCGGATAGTAGTCCTCCACGGTGCGGTCAACGCCAAGAGTGCCTTTCAATGGGGCGAGGGTAGGGGTAGTCGGCAAGCAGATGAGGTCGCTTGGACCAATGAACTTCTTTAGCGCCCGATAATAGAACTCGCGGCGGCGGACGGCTTTGACGCTTATCCCGCGGTCAAGGTTCCTCACGTGCTCAAAATTCCTCCGGGTCGTAGGTCCGAATTCCGGGTTGGTTTCGGCAACCCAAGGGCCGAGGCAGCTCCAGATCTCGGCCCATTGGATCTCGCAGTACGTGATGTACCAGTCATGCAAATCAGAAGGCGATCCCGCAGTAATAGAAGTGAGTGACGTTTCGCTCGATCGTCCCTCAAAAGCCTGCCTTATTGCATCGACGGGGACTTGCAGAGCATTGTTGACCTCGGGGTCGCATTGTGCAAAGGGCTCCTGAAGAAAATGAACGTGCCCAATAGAGACTTCCGAGGGTATATCGCAACCGATCAGGACGGAGATCACCCTGGACAGCACTTCGCTCGTCCCGGCGAAAACCCCAACGGTGTCAAAGCTCGGGGCCAACGGATTCACTCCGGCCACCGAGATCGCTCCATGTGACGGACGCATTCCGAAGATCCCGCAGTTGCTTGCAGGAACGCGTACTGATCCGCCCGTGTCGGTGCCGAGAGCAAAGTCGACGACTCCGCACGCGACCGCGGAAGCCGATCCGCTCGACGACCCGCCGGGGACTCTGTCCAGCGCTTTTGGGTTCAGAGATGTCCCGTAGAAGAAGTTCTCTCCGCTAAGGCCGAATGCCAATTCGTCCAGAACCGTCTTTCCGACGCACACGGCGCCCGAATAGAGCAACTGATCTACACAGACTGCATTGGCAGGAGCCACAGGATGAGTGTCGCGCCAGCGGGGGTTGCCGCACGAGGTCTTGTAGCCTTCCTGGTCAATGAGGTCTTTGACGGCAAAGCGCAAGCCGTCGAGAATTCCTGATCCTTTGGGTTCGACGTGAAAAGTGTGCACGAACGCTTTCGATTCAGCGATCCTGGTCTCCATGTCCGGTGGCGTCATGTTCGTCAGCTCCGAAGAGTAAGCCTCACACTGTCTCGGATGTGTTCGAAAGATAGCCGGGCTCAGCACAGCCTTTTGCAGAGTTCGGCCACGCGAGATCCAAGCTTTCGCGCCACGTCCGACGCCTTCTCGTCTGGCGAGGTGACTGAGGCCGCGCCATAGTGCCCGGTTGCAGACATGGGGTCTCCTACGACAATCATTCCGTAGATAAGCATACACTGTAGAATGGAAATGATCGTCGTCTCGTTTCCGCCGGCCCAGAAAGACGAAGTGGTGAAAGCAGCGCCAACTTTGTTCTCCATCTGTTTTCGGACGCCGATGAACTCATCGAAGACTCGCTTCAAGTCCGCGGCCATAACGCCGAAGTAGACCGGCGACCCGGCGATGACCCCCGCAGCGTTGACGAAATCCTCTCTAGTAACCTCTTGCGTCGATTTCATGACGGCTTCTACCCCCGAAACCGACTTCACGCCTTCGACCACCTTTTCAGCCAGCTTCTTGGTATTGCCGGTTTTCGAATAGTAAAGAACCAAGACGTACATTCAGGATTACCTCCGCATTGATACTGCAGGCGAATATCCACCTGGTGGGCCCTCTGGAGGTCGTGCCGGAGAAAATTCGTCCCGGCTGGTTCATGCCGGGATCACTTGAGCTTTCCGTGCAGCGAACGCCATGAAAATGTAAGTCCAGCCGCTCACGATAAGTTCCACGGCGACGAACAATCCGATGACGAAGAGACCCGACAGAGGCCACTGCGCAAGAATAATTCCTCCTAATATAACCGAAATGATGCCCCCCAACAGAGGCACGCCCCAGCTGCCGGAAGACTTCATCTGGAAGGCCATGATTATACGCAGCACACCCGCGCCGATGAGCACCGCAGCTAGTACCCACGTCAGAAATACTGAGGCGGCGAGCGGGTCTTGGATTACGAAGACGCCTCCAATTACATAGAGTATTGCAATGAGTACATGAAACGCGACGCTTTTCCACTCCTTGCATTTGAGTGCTTGCAGAAACTGCGCAACACCGCCGACTATGATGAGGATGCCGAAAACGAACGCGCTGGCAAGCGTGAGCGCGAAGAGACTGCCCAGCCCGACAAATCCGAGAACGAGAAAAAGGATCCCCAATACGAGTATCCATCCCCAGTTTTTGTGCAGTGCTCCAAAGATGGTAGCACCAGCCTCCCCCGTGCTTGCCTCCGCTTGAGCAGACATGACTGGCCCCTCCCTTTTTCAAGTACCACGTGCACCCGTGGTGAAGCAGCCACAGCAAACGATAGCAATTCTAATACGTTGAGCTTGTGCCATCCCGCATTGAGCGCTAACCCTCAGGGAGGGATTACCTGAGATCCCGTAGGCCGAGGGATTAGTCGCTTGTTTCAGAGAGTGTCTCAAAAACCAATTCAAAGGTTTCGCAGCAACACATACCCCCCTTACGGCGATCAGACGAGAGGTAAATTGGCACGCCCGGCAGGACTTGAACCTGCGACCTACGGATTCGAAGTCCGGCGCTCTATCCAACTGAGCTACGGGCGCACACGGTTCAGCACCATTGAAAACTGCGGAGATGGGGAGAGCGGTGGGACTCGAACCCACGGCCACAGGGGCCACAACCCTGTGCTCTGCCAACTGAGCTACGCCCTCCACAAAAGCCAGCGTAAACGATTCCGGGCTGGGAAGTCAAGCCTGTTCCCGCCTCACAGCGGCCCTACTTCAACGATGCGTTCAGTCAGCACCAATACCAGCGTAAAGATCATGTCCAGCTCGAACCACCGGCCAATAGACCGATCAAACATGACTGAGACCGAAGCAGGGAATTCCGCGTCTTCTTGCCAGAGCACATACGTGACAGGTATCTGCGGGAACGGGTAGAACCTCATGGCTCGGTCGCCGTAGGGCACCCTGACCGCGCCCAATTCAAGGCCGCGGCGCTCAAAACCTTCAGGATCGCTGCCGTACAACCGCGTGATGGGCTTCAGGTGCAGCGCGTGCGGCCCCTGAAAAAAGGTTACGCCGCCGGGTAGATCTTTTTCGCTGATCTCAGTGCCTTCCACACTGGCAGTGTTGGGAGCAACCAGGTACCTGATGAGTAAAATCTGGAACTCTTCCGTCAGTGGTCTGTCAGGATTTGGAAAGATTTCGAGGATGCGTTGCTCCACCGCGTCCACCTTGTAGACGGCGCCCAGGAAATCGACCTCGTATCCTTGTCCGTCCGAGGCTATTCTAACCCCGCCGCGGTCCAGCACCTCTTCGACGGGGCGACTCCGGAGGTCCTCCCAGTGAAGGGCATTTGGTGATGCACAACTCATGTTGGTGATCCAGATTGCATATGAAATGGAAAGCCACGGCGTCTGATCTTGAGCCGGTCAAGCCGCGGCGAACAATATGGTGATGTGTCGGAGCCGTGTTGTCAAGCGGTTAGAAAGCCTCCTGGCACGGCCCTTTTGAATGGACTTGAGAAAAGGGCTTGACTCCACGACTTAAATACTTAGACTATATTACTAGGAATTGGGTATCGGATGCCGCACATGGTTCGCCACCGTTTGATTGCTCTAATCGCCTCCGTTTCTGTGCTCGGGTATGCCCTGACACCTTTGGCGCTCGTCCCCTGTTGCTGCAAGACCGCCTCTGCTGCGGCCTCTCAGATGAAGCCTGGAGCTTGCTGCCATACGGAGAAACCCGTGAAGGCTTGTTGCGCCGCTCAGACCCGAATGGCCGGGTGCGCGGCCGAAGAGGTCTGCAAGAAGGGTGTTCCCGTGTGTCGGTGCATGGAGAAGGCAGCCACGGTGGCAATTTCTACCGCTCAAACCGAAATTTTCGTTGCCAAACCGGCTTTGGCAGTGAAGGTGTCCGATCTCTCCTCGGAACAGGAGCGACCCGCGACAAACAGGGTGGCTCTTGCCGCCGGTCCGAATGTCGATCCTCCTGGTATCCTGCATAAGACCTGCAATCTCCTTTGTTGATCCTTTCATTCTCGTTCTTGACTTTTCTACTGTAGATTAATTGCTCGTGCGGTTCGCTATGCCTCCGGTGGCCGATTGAACATAGCGTAGTGTTCCGGCGAGTAACCAGCGAATTTGAAACATACGCGTCCGGACTTCTTCGCCGAAGAGCATACGCGCATTGCCAAACGGACCTGCGCGTTGAGCTGGCCAGCAAGAGGCCGCGGTCGCCAAACAGAGGTAATGACATGTCCGAAAAGCGAGAAATGAAGCAGATCAACATCGAGACCCTCGAGCAGGCGGAACGAAAGGTCTCCGTCGGCAATGTGAAGAAATTTCTGTTCTCGGTCATCGCGGTTCTCGTCCTAAGCGGCGGAGGTTACGCGGCTTACCGACTGGTCGCTGGCGACGTGATCGCATCCAAGTTCACCGTTACCAACATGACCTGTCCCGCGTGCGTCGTTACGGTGAAGGATGCAGCGTCCAAAGTCCCAGGCGTGGTGGATTCGGACGTGAGCCTCGCCGCTCAGACGGTGACGATCACTTTTCGTGAGAAACAGACCAATCCGGAACAGATTCGTGACGCGATCGCTCGTGCCGGTTATCCGAGCAAGTTGGACGCACTGTTCAGGCCCTCCGGCGAAGGGATCGACGAAAAGATTGTGGCCACCGTCAATGGTCGGCCTGTCTTTGCCCGCCAACTCAAGGTCCCGGTAAATCCCGATGAGGCGGCCCAACGAGACGCAGACACGGGAGAGGCCTTCTTTTCCGTGGTCGGCAGGGAGCTTATCCTCCAGTTCGCTGACACAAAGACGGTGACCACGCAGCCGCACGAAGTGGAGGAGGAGATCGAGTCACTCCGCAAAAAATTCGGCATCTCCGCGGAGGAAATCGCCCGAATGGCCGCAGAACGATACGGCTCTCTGGAGAAGTTCCTCCAAGTGGTCGCTCAGAGAATCGCGATCCGCAAACTTGTTATGGAGTACGTTGCGCCGCAGGCATCGGACCCGACGGCTCGCGAGAGCAAGGTTATCGAATGGATCGGCGGGCTTTTCAAGGACGCGGACGTGAGAGTAGTGGATCCACAATTTCGGGAGCAGCTCCATGCGTCGAGCGGAGAGAGCGACTGGAAGAAGCTGTGGCCTCGCATGATCAGCCGGAACACGGAGCTGAGGGCCGTGGTACTTCAATGATGAATGGGGGTCGTTGGGATGCGGACTGATTGGTTTCGCCCGCGGCTCACCGCAAATGATCATAGGAAAGGATGAAATAATATGAAAATACATGCGTTCGCGACGGTACTCATCCTGGGCGTGCTCATATTGACGGGCGCCGGTTTACTGATCGTTGGACCGGCCGCTTCTGCCCCCAACTGGAATTTCACCGTGCCCGCTGAAGAAGTTAAGCCGGTTAACGGCATGTTCACTTTCCCTGACTCGCTCTTTGCCGATGGTCGAGCCAGGCACTTCGTGTACAAGCATTCGCCAAGCGAGTGGGTACGCTTCTTCGTGGTCAAGAGCACGGACGGCGTAACAAGGGCCGCGTTTGACGCGTGCGATGTATGTTGGCGGAATAAGAAAGGATATGTACAGCAGGGCAACGAGATGGTCTGCATCAACTGCGGTATGCGCTTCCGCACGGACAAGATCAACGAAGTGAGAGGCGGTTGCAATCCCGCGCCGCTGAATCGGGCCGTCAAAGGCGGTTCGGTCCTCATCACGCAAGGCGATGTACTCCAAGGTCTCGGGTTCTTTAAATAGGGAGGATGGACGTGAAGCTGCATAACATCGCGATCAACAACCTCAGACGTCGCAAAGTGAAGGTCTTCTTCCTCGTGATGGGCCTCATGGTGGGGGTTGCGGCCATTGTTGCGCTCTTGACCACCACGCGGCTCATGGAAGAGGACATAGCATACAAGATGGATGAATTCGGGGCCAACATCGTGATCACGCCGAAGACGGAAGGACTCTCGCTCACGTATGGCGGGCTCAATTTGGGCGGAGTGTCCTTC
>JAIWNO010000112.1 GCA_020216785.1 Desulfomonile sp. | reverse complement strand
GACCAAAAGGAGATCCTCGAATCGGACCTTCAGGCGACCAAAACCATCAAGAACGCGGCCAACATCCGCCTGGTCAGTCCGAAGGTGTTCGGCGTATACGAGCAGGACGACAAGAAGGCACTCGTCGTCGGGGTCGATTTCACGCAAGAGCTTGCGCTCAAGAAGTGGTGGGAAATCGTGGGCCTGAAACCCACCTCCGATTCGGATGTGCTGGTCGGCCGCGAAGCAGCGGATCGGTTCGGCCTCAGAGTGGGCACGCCGCTTGAGATCAAGGGGCAGAGCTTCAAGGTGGCCGGGGTCCTCAAATCAACCGGATCTCAGGATGATTCCCTTGTCTTCATGGCCTTGCCGGTGGTTCAGAAGCTCTTCAATAAAGAAGGCAAAGTAGGCATGGTGGAAGTGGCGGCACTTTGCAAGAACTGCCCGATCTCGGAGATTGTGGAGCAGCTCTCGGAGAAAATCCCTGCGGCGAAGGTCACAGCAATCCAGCAGGTAGTCGAAGGCCGTATGGAGACCCTTCACGGCTTTCGAAGACTTTCGCTCGGAATCTCCGCACTGATCCTGTTCGTGGGCTCGATGGTGGTCTTCGTGACCATGATGGCAAGCGTCAACGAGCGCACCCGCGAAATCGGCATCTTCAGCGCAATTGGCTTCCGTCGCTCGCACATTATGCGGATTATCCTGCTCGAGGCGTTCGTGGTGTCCCTCATTGCGGGCGTCGCGGGATACCTCACAGGGATAGGCGTAACGCGTGTGCTGCTGTCGCTCCTCGTCGAACAGCTCTCCCATTTCTCACTCGATCCTGTCGTGGCCACGGGCGCTGTGTTCCTGTCGGTCGTGACCGGACTGCTCGCGTCGCTCTATCCTGCGACCGCCGCATCGAGAATGGACCCGAGCGAAGCCCTGCGGACACTATGAGGAGGCTGTCATGAGTTACATTCAAGCGGTTGATGTTGTGAAGGAATTCGGCGAAGGTGAGGCCCGGGTAACCGCGGTGCGAGGCATTGATCTTTCCATCGCGCAGGGCGAGTTCATTTCCGTTATGGGGGAATCCGGCGCCGGCAAGAGTACGTTCTTGTCCATGTTGGGTGGACTGCTGGCACCGACACGTGGAAAGATCACTATTGGCGACATTGACATCTATGCGCTCAAAAAGGACAAGCTCGCGGATTTTCGCCGTGAGTTCATGGGGTTCATTTTTCAGTCGTTCCAACTGGTTCCGTACCTCAATGTGGTGGAGAACGTGCAGCTACCGCTGGCAGTAACGCATCACAGCGAAAAGGAAAAGCGAGCCCTCGCCGTGAAGGCCCTTGAACGGGTTGGACTGCAGGACAAGGCCGCCCGGCTGCCGAACCAGCTTTCCGGAGGTGAGCAGGAACGCGTGGCGATCGCTCGTGCGGTGGTGAACGAGCCGCCGATTCTCTTCGCGGATGAGCCTACCGGCAACCTGGACTCGCGGAATTCCACGGAAGTGATGAACCTGCTCAAAAAGTTGAACTCCGAAGGCCAGACCATCGTGATGGTCACCCACAGCCGCACAAACGCGGAGTACGCTGATCGGATCGTTACGGTGGCCGACGGCCTGATCGGTGAAGCGATACCAATGACCGAAACCCAAAACAGGTTACTCCGCCGCGCTACCGCGGGATAAGACTTGTTGGTCGGTAGAGAGAACCAAGTCAAATGCGCGAGCGCTTGCGCCGACTTCCCCGGCGAGCGCTCCCTTAACAGAGACGAAACAAAAGGTGAAATGATGAGACCTATTCCAATACTGACGGCATTGGCGCTCATGGTAGTAGGAATCCTTCTAGTAGGTCCTGCAGCTTATGCTGGATGCTGCGGTGGAGGCCCGGTGTACGGCTCGTTCTATGGCGGCTGTGCCGAATCAACGTTGAACCGAGGTCCCGCTCCAGCGGCAAGCTGCTGCCCAGCGGTTCCGGGCGCTTCGGGTGCGGCACCTCAGGCCGCGCCAAGTTTTCAGCGACCTTCGTCCTCTTTGCCGCCGTGTTGCCCCCCTTCGGCCGCTCCCAAGAAAGGGGCAAGCCGGCCCGCAGCATGGGCCCAGCCCGAGACCCCATTGCTGTCGGTGATCCTAGCGGGGCCAAAGGCTCGCTAGACAAAGCGGCTGCAGGCGTTCACCGACCGAGTTGAAGATCAAAATGAGGCCCCTTGACTGAGGGGCCTTATTTTTCTATCTCCCAGTCGAAAAAGTAGCGAGTTGCCGCAGCGAGAGAACCAACAGTGAATATATGTATATATTGAAGGCTCAACGAGGAATCCTCGCGATCTTTATGCTCGGACAAGCGTTCGTGACAACTTTTCATTTTATGCCTCGAGAGCCGGAGGCCTACGGTAGGAGCGGATCTTATGGTTTTTTCCTTACGGAGACGGTTCATCCTCTTTGTGACTCTGCCGGTGGCTCTGGTGCTGCTCGGCGTGGGCTGGGTGTCTTTCCTGTATGTTCGGTCCGCTCTGCTGGAGCAGTGGAGCGCTGCCGCAATACTAAGATTGAGGCAGACAGCACACGAGATAGAGATGCGTCTCGACGAAATGCGCGAGCATGTGCACCAGATTGCGGAGATGGATAGCGTTCCCGGCGGTGAAGCAGCGCAGCGGTTCCTTGTGGAAAAGCTCTCACGCCAGCGAGGAGTGGGGTTTGTGAATATTGAAACGGTAGCGTCCCCACGCAGTGAAGCTGAAAGGAGTTTGGGCGCCGAGCGAGGCGTGGTGACCTCGTTGGACAGCACGGGGAATTTTCTCAGGATAGCGGAGGAGTTTGGAGGGACGGACGGGAAACTTGCGAAGCGCATCGTTGTTACAGTCGCGCTGGATTCGTTCATGAAGCTCCAAGGACTTCTTGGTTCAGGTCCTTGGGAAGGAAGCTACGCTTGCCTTGTGACCGAAGACGGCAAGTACCTCGCGCACAGCTTGCCCGCAATGCACGGGCCTGCGGTCTTGGGAGAGAGCGGCAACCCGCTCGAAAAGCAGATCCTGAGGGAACTCAAACGAAAGGAATCGGGCGCTATCCTCGGTGAGGGACATCCGCCGGAATGGGTGGCAGGGTTTTACCAAGTGGGCGGCACAGACTGGTATCTCCTCCTGTTTTCTCCCGGGCGGGCCATTCTGGAGCCGATCCTTCGCCTTCGCACCAATTACGTGATTGCGAGCCTCGCGACGGTCATATTGATCATTTTCCTCATACGAGCCACCGCCCGGCCCGTGGCTCTGTCGGTCGCTGAGATCTCCCAAGCGGCGGAGGAGGTGGAAGAAGGCAACTATTCCGTGCACGTTTGCGAGGATCGGAACGACGAGATCGGACAGCTCAAACGTCGCTTCAATAAAATGGTGCGCGGTCTGCAGCAGCGCGACCTCATTGAGCGCACTTTCGGCCGGTATGTTGATCGCTCTATCGCGCAGGAGCTTCTCACTCGGCCCGATGCGCTGCGTCTTGGAGGTGAGAAGCATCGCGTCACTATCATGATATGCGATCTGCGCGGCTTCACACCGCTCGCCGAAAAGCTCGACCCTGAGGCGGTTATCCGCATACTCAACCGGTACCTTGCGAGAATGATCTCGATCATCGAACAGCACAAAGGCATCATCGTAGATTTCTATGGAGATTCCATACTCGTATTTTTTGATGGCGTTCACGGCGACGTCCAGGAGCGGGCGGCCGATGCGGTCAGGTGCGCAATCCACATGCAGCGGGAACTAAAATCATTCTCTGATGACAATGAGAGGGAAGGTCTGCCTCCCCTCCACATGGGAATCGGTATTCATACCGGCGACGTTGTGGTCGGAAACATCGGTTCTGAGACGAGGGCCAAATACGGCATCGTCGGCAGCGCAGTCAACGAGACCGACCGAATACAAGCATTCGCGGAAGGCGGAGCGATCATCATATCCGAACAAACGTTCGGCATACTGGGTAGTCGGGTGACGACAGGCAAGCCCATTCAGGCCAGTCTCAAAGGTCTCGATGGGGAACGCGACCTTTACCCGGTGATTGAAATCGACGGACAAGGCCTGAGAGGGTGATCCCAAATTCGGGATCTCGCCTCCGGGCTCCGAGGATCTGGAGACAACGGAATGGTTTTTTCCCTACAAAGGCGATTTCAGCTCTTCATTCTCTTGCCGGTGGCTATTAGTATCACGATCGCTGGAGTGTCCGGCTTCTTCTTTGCCCGGACCTATTTGTTCGACCAGTGGGTTGAAGCCACATCTCTCAAGCTGGAACGTGCTGCGTTGCAAATTCACAAACAACTCAACGACAAACTCGAACTGATCCAGCTTATCGCACGGGCAGAAGACATCCCCAACAGGGATGTAACACAAGCCTTCTTCATTCAGCAGCTTGCACGGACGCCGGGAGTGAAATTCGTCGACTTGGACGTGGAAGATATCCAAGGGCGAGACCGTAAAGACATCGGCCTGCTCGCTAAAGACTACGGGCCCGGAGTGGTCAACGGGCTCTATACTATGGAACTTTGTGAAGAATTCGGCTTTTGCGCACCGGTGATGGATCCCAATGCCCTCGACAGGTCCCTGAGAATCGTCAAAGTACTCAACCCGAAGAGCGACGGCCCTATTAGACGTCTTGTCGTTCGGATCAGCTTCGATTCCTTCATGGAGCCGATCAAGCACTTGGAGATTCGCGGCGGTACACGAGCCCTACTTGTTACGGGTTCGGGGACACTGCTTGCAGCGACCGACAAGGACTCGTCACGGCGAAAGAAGCTCGGCGAGACCGCCGACAAGCTTGAAATGGAAGTACTCAAGGAGATAAAGAGCAAGCCATTTGGAACCGTGTTCGGTCCCGGTCATCCTCCTTCGCTGGTCGTGGGTTTTCAAAAAGTGCCGGAGGTAAACTGGTACCTCGTTCAATACTCGAGAGGCTCCGAAATTATGGAACCGATAATAAAGTTCCGGCTCTATTATGGCATTGCCGGAGTCGTGGTCCTTCTGGTGATCGTATTGCTCATTCGTCGCACGACCTGCCCCGTAGCCGAGGCGGTGGGGGCCATTGCCGAGGCCGCTGAGCGGGTGCGGAAGGGCGACTACCCGCCGCCGCTTAAGGAGACAAGGTCCGACGAGATCGGGCAGCTTACGCATAGATTCAACGAGATGATCGAAGGACTTAAGGAGCGGGACCTCATCCAGCAAACCTTCGGCCGTTACGTGGACAACAGCATTGCCGAAGAGCTTATGAGCAAGCCTGAAGCACTTCGGCTCGGCGGTGAGAAGCGGACTGTCACCATAATGATGACTGATCTGCGGAATTTCACCGCGGTCGCAGAGAAGCTCAAACCGGAGGAGGTCATTCGCATCCTGAATCAATATTTCTCTCGGATGATATCGGTTGTTCAACGGTATGAAGGGATCATTGTGGATTTCTACGGCGATTCGATGCTTGTCTTCTTTAACGGGTTGCATGGGGACGTGAAGGAGAGAGCGGCGGACGCGGTGAAGTGCGCGCTCGAGATGCAAAGAGTGCACGAGGATTTCGTGGAGAGAATCGTCGACGAAGGACTACCGGAACTTAAGATGGGGATCGGTATCCATACCGGGGAAGTTATCGTCGGCAACATCGGTGCGGAAACACGGGCCAAATACGGCATCGTCGGCTCGGATGTGAACCTCACCGATCGCATCCAATCCACTGCCGGCGGCGGCCGGACCATTGTCTCCGAAGAGACATACCGTTTGCTGGAGGACCGGCTGAAAGTTTCACGCGATTTCCGAGTATGTCTCAAAGGCGTCGAGAAAGACCGCGAGCTTTATGAAGTGGAATCGCTGGATTGAGCGGTGGCTACAAAGATTCTTCGACCGCACATATTTTAAGCGACCGAGCAGTATGCATCAAAACACGATTGCCGCGTATCCGACGAAGCTCGAGCCGGGTATTACATCATAGCTGGTATAGTAATCAATAAGCTTGCCGCTTGTTACTCCGAGCTTTGCCGCTGATGCCACGACCGATGCAATCGGACCCGCGGAACAGGTGTTGTGACGAATCTGGGCGTCCTGGAGCACCCCGGCGGCATCCATAGCCACCGCTTTGTCGATAACCGAGCGGTCGTTCTCGCCTTTGACCCACTCAACTGCAGCAGCTCCCGTTCCTTTTGGGCTGAAGCCATAGTTGGGGCCGTAGTGCGTGAGGTCCGCGGAACCGACATACACGGCCTTCAGTCCACGTTCGCGTATTATCTCTACGATGGAGGACCCGAGTCGGATGGCAACGTCCGACGACGGAGAATGCACCGCGACAGCGGATGCTTTCGGAAAGAAATAGCGCACAAAGGGCAGTTGCACTTCAACTGTGTTGTCGGCGAAATTCCTCCCCGCGGCCACCGCGAGTTTTGACGAGACCAACTCCTGAGAAATCGCCTTGTCCAATGCCTGCGATCCGAGCGGCGTATCCCACGCGTCGTCCGTGTACACGATTGGGTCGGCTCCGCCGTGAAGATGCCCGCCGTAAACTACCACGCGATCAACCGGCCCGGCGGACGCCAGTGTCTTCATCACTCGGGCAGCTGCCCGCCCGGAAAAGAACCATCCTGCGTGGGGAACGATTCCTCCCACCCAATTCCCTTCAGGCGGCGCGAAACCTCTAACGAACTCACCGATCACGCGCTCGCATTCAGGTCTCGTGTCGGGATACCATCCAACCGGCAGCGCTCTTTTTCGTGGCATGGCGCACCTTCAACTTGTCGCAGAGGCGCCCTCACCGGGGAGGCATCAGCTCACAATGATGGGAGTGCCTCGGTTCTGTGCCCGTTTGATGTACCAGTCGAACAGATGAGCGGGCGGTGTCTCATGCTGCGATTCAGGCTTGCGAAGGAGCGTGACAGCCTCGGTGGAACAGCCCGATACACACGCTCCACACCCGATGCATCGCTCGGGGTTGACCTCATATCCGTTCCCTGTATGCTCGATCGCTGCCACGGGACAGCGTTCTTCTGCGCAGGTCCCGCACTCGATGCACGAATCCTGGTTGATGAGCGCAATATAGTTACTCTTGGCCATGAGGTGGGGAGCATTGAAGTTCTTGACACCCCGCAGAATACCGCAGCAGCATGGACAGCAATTACAGACAAACATCTGTCCCTTCTGAACGTTGTACGTCATATGGACAAGACCTGCCTCGTCCGCTTTCTTGAGAATTTCGAGAGCTTCCTCACGCGAGATGATCCGCCCCATGCGGTGTTTGTCAAACGCTCCCTCGCTGCCGGCAAATGCCAGACACACCTCAAGAGGATAAGAGCATTTGTGACCGAGGATCGCGCGCTCCTTCTTGCAGATGCAGTCCATAACCTGGAAGGACTTGGCGCGAGACATCACGTCTCTGAGGTCTTCATAGGGGTAAACCTGATGCTCCGCGTCAATCTGGATATTGAGCGGTACCACTCGCATCATTTCCGGCGCGTACCTGCCCAGTGTGGACATGAGGTTCGGAGCATACTCCTCCACCAATTCCGCAAGCTCCTTGTCCATACGAGGCTGCTGGAACTCGAAGATCCCGAACACAAACGGGAAGAGCATGTACACCTGCTGACCCTTTAAATTCGTGCTGCCGATCTGACCCTTCTTCACCATCGTGTCAAGCGTAGCCTCCAACTCCGCAACCGGCAAGCCAAGCCGCTGCGCCATAGCCTCGGCTGTTTCGGGCATGGGGTTGATCTTGAGCGCCATTTCGGCTTCTTCCGGCGAAAAGATCTTTCTGAGAATTCTCAGCTCGACGCCGCTCTCAGTGGCTGGGAAACCATTGGGGAGCGAGTCCAGCTTTTCGGCCAGATGCTTGTACACGTCGGTCATCAGGTTCTCTCCTCTTGCGATGTAAGGAATTCGTTTGCCGCAGTGGTCGTGAACACCATGATACATCATCGCCGGAACCAAGTCCACGCGATGCGACAATAGCTTGTAATCGTTCACCTATGTGGAGCTGGATCTCTCAATCGAACTTGTCATCGCGAGCCCGCAGGAACTGAAAGCATCAACAGCTTTCGCCTACTTCAATGACATTTTCTGCTATACTGGGCCCCGCAAGCGGGGTGCCTCTTGTTCGCAACGAGCGGCAAGTGTTGGTGGCTTCAAACAGTGTGAGCTTCAAGGTGAAAAAGGGAATTGCGGTGACCCGTGAAGGCTCAAGATACTCCTGGTTTGAACTTGGCGATATCAATGCCTTTTTCGGTCTTATGTTTGACAACGTTGCCGTGTTGTCTTTTTTTGCGGGAGCACTGATCCTCGGATTCAACTTTCCTGCGGGTGTTGTGTACTCCCGGATGTTTCCCGGCACGACCTTTGGGGTTCTTGTCGGGGACTTGCTTTACACTTGGATGGCCTTCAGGCTCGCCAAGAAGACAGGAAGACAGGACGTCACCGCAATGCCTCTCGGCTTGGACACCCCGTCCACGATCGGACTGGCGCTTACCGTGATCGGCCCCGCGTTTCTCGCGCTCAAGCACGAAGGGCATTCTCCGGAAGCAGCCGCAATAGGAGCCTGGCATCTGGGAATGGCAACCATGGTGATTATCGGCGTGGTCAAGTTCGTCCTCTCCTTTTGTGGAGCCTGGGTCCAGAGATTGGTGCCGCGGGCGGGGCTCCTGGGCTCGATTGCGGGTGTCGGGATTGCACTCATCGGATACATTCCGCTCGTCGAGGTCTTTGGAACGCCGATCTTGGGACTGTTATCCCTGGGCCTCGTGATGTACTCCGTGGTGGCAGGTATTCGCCTGCCGAAGAACATCCCCGGCGTGCTCACTGCGATCGTAGCAGGAACAGTGCTTTATCACACTTACCACTGGTTCGGCTTTGGTGGTGGAATGAGCGCTGCCTACGCGCCGCCCTCTCTGCAGCTTCATCCGGGACTGCCGATACCGACCCTCGCCTTCATTGACGGGATAGTGCCCGCTCTCAAGTATCTGTCCATAACGGTGCCGTTTGCTCTTCTCACGGTGGTTGGCGGGATAAATGTCACGGAAAGCGCTCGCGTCGCAGGCGACGATTTCAGCGCGCAACAAATCCTCCTTACGGAAGCTGTCGCCACCCTCGTGGCCGGTGTCTGTGGAGGAGTGGCCCAATCGTGTCCGTACATCGGACATCCGGCATACAAGCGGATGGGCGCCAAAGCGGGTTACACGCTCCTGGCAGGGATTGTCATCGGGCTTGGAGGAATGCTGGGATACATTTCATTCATAGTGGAACTCATCCCCAAAGCGATTCTCGCTCCCATCCTCATATTCGTCGCGCTGGAAATTACGTCGCAGGCCTTCTTCAGCTCTCCTGCCGCACATGCGCCTGCAGTCGTCTTCGCGATGTTCCCGACGCTCGCTCGGCTGCTGGCTATCCAGTATGAAACACCCGAGATTGTTTCCCTCAGCACATTGCAACATCTCATGGAGAAGGCGGGGCCGAGCCTCCCGGAAGTACTCGTAACGATTGCCTTGGGAAATGGCTTCATTTTGACCGGAATGCTCTGGGGAGCTTTTCTTGCAGAAATGATCGATCGACGACTGAGGGCGTGCTCGCTCTATTTGTTTATTCTTAGCGGGTTGAGCCTGTTCGGGATTGTCCACTCCTCTTCACCCGATGCGAAAGTGTACCTTCCGTGGCTGTTGACCGGCACCGCTCAGGCGATTCCCTATCAATTTGCACTTTCCTATTTGGTTTTGGGAGTTCTCATCTTTGGTCTGTCCATGAACCAAACGCATCAGCGAAGTTCATGAACATGCTATGCCCGGAACCAAAAACGGGCCAAGGGACAAACCTGGCCCGTCGATTTTCTTGGTGCCGAGGGGCGGAATCGAACCACCGACACAGGGATTTTCAGTCCCCTGCTCTACCGGCTGAGCTACCTCGGCTCAAGGGCAAACTGGATCTTAACGAGTGGAACCGCCTCTGTCAACGAATTTTGTCAGCCAGAATCCACGGTCTGGTTTTGCCGGGGTACCGGTATGGCCCCTCGATAGGGCCAGATGACCGGCTGACGGCAAGAGGTGGA
>JAIWNO010000111.1 GCA_020216785.1 Desulfomonile sp. | reverse complement strand
AAGGAAAGCCGACCTAACGTTGAGGTTCGCGTCCTTGCCTTTGAACAGCAGCGCTGCCATGGCAAGGTTCACAGCGAGACCGAGTGCGGCCACCACGAGCAAACCTTCGGCCTTCACCTGAACCGGAGTATAGAATCGATGGATCGCCTCATAAAGGATGACTGCCACCACGGCCCAGAGCAGCAATCCATTACAGAGGGCCGCAAGGATCTCGCTGCGCCGAAAGCCGAACGTGTGCCGGTCGCCCGCGGCCCGTTGGCCGATCCTGAATGCCACCCACGAGAGGCCCAGTGAAGCTACGTCGGAAAGCATATGGCCGGCGTCCGCCAGGAGCGCAAGTGAGTTAAAAAGAATGCCCCCCGCGACCTCCACCGCCATGAACGCCAGCGTGATAAAGAGAGCAATGCCAAGCCTGTGCTTAGAACCTCCCAGATCGGAGCTGTGGTCATGATGGTGGTCGTGCATATTCCAGGTCGAATCGGTCCAATTCTCTCCTTTCTCTCCGGTAGACGCTCGAGAGTCGTCAACAGCGGAACATGACGCCGGCGTCCATTCGCGAAGGCATGAAATTAGGATAGCACACCACTCGGGCAGCGGGGAAGAAACGGTGTTGACGCTGCTGCGTTTCGGCTGCTACAGTGCTGAAGAATCGCGATTGTTGCGTTGTCACGGGACCTATTATTTTGGACGGAATTACCCTCTTGGTGACTGCAATAGCTCTGGGGGCCGATGCGTTTGCGGTATCTGCGTGCGTTTCGGCGACTCTGGCGACCGTGACGGCAAGGCACACGTTCCGTTTGGCTTGGCATTTTGGCGTCTTTCAATCGATGATGACTTTTTTCGGCTGGGCTGGCGGGGAGAGCATTTCGCTCTTTACGGGAGGGCTGAACTACTGGATTGCATTTACTATTCTCGTCTTCCTCGGGAGTAAAATGATCTACGAGTCTTTCGCCCCCGAAAGATGCGCGACTGGATTCGACCCGACCCGCGGATGGAGTCTCGTCGGATTGTCGATCGCCACGAGCTTGGACGCGCTTGCCGTCGGTGTAACGTTCAGCCTTATCGGCATGGCGGTGTGGATGCCTGCGCTGGTCATCGGCATGACAGCGCTCGTGATGTCCTTTATCGGTTGTCGAATCGGAAAGACAGCGGGTATGGCGCTGGGGCAATGGGCGGAGCGCGCTGGCGGCGTGGTACTTGTCATCATTGGTTTGCGGATTTTGATCGATTATTTGGCGAATAGGTAGGTCTGATCCTTGAGTAAGACTTCTGGGAGTGATGTCATGTGGGACGAGAACCCGCGGTCCCGAGAGGCGGTGGTGATCGTGGCGTTGGTCGGCCTTTGGCTCGTGCTGGGGGGGGGGGCGGCGGCGGCTCAAGAAAAGACCCGGCCGCAGAGTTCGGCACGCAAACCGATCATCGTATGCTCGACGACTCAAGTTGCCGACTTTACCCGACAGGTCGTAGGGGACGCGTGTGAAGTGCGGTGCATCCTCGCTCCCGGCGCGGACCCGCACACACACATGCCCACGCCCGGCGATGCGAAGCTCGCTCTTTCCGCTGACCTGTGCCTTCAGAATGGACTCCACCTCGAAGGTAAGAACTGGATGGCCACTCTTGCCAAAGACGCCGGCAAGCCGCTTGCCACCTGCACCGATGGGATCAAGCCCATCGAGTTGGAGGCCGAAGGGCAAAAGATTGCAGATCCGCACGCATGGTTTTCCCCGCGCCATGCAGCCATATACGTCAACAACATCGTAAAGGCCGTTTCCGCCCTCGATCCGAGCAAGGCAGAGGACTTCCGCGCGCGTGCGAAGCTTTATCTTCAGCAGCTGCGAGTGTTGGACTCATGGATCCGGGAGCAGTTCAACGTCATCCCGCCCGAACAACGAGTATTAGTAACAAGCCACGACGCATTCAACTATTTTTCCAAGGAGTTCGGCTTTCAGCACCGCTCACCGGTGGGATGGTCCACCGGTGCGGAAGTCGGCGCAGGGGTAACGCCGGAGCGGCGCAAGCAGGTGATAGACTCCATCAAGAGCTTTGGAGTAAAGGCCGTCTTCGTGGAGACCAGCGTCAACCCAAAATTGGTACGCGAAATCGCACGAGAAGCGGGCGTCAAGGTAGGTGGGGCCCTGTATTCGGATTCCATGGGTGAGGCCGGCACGGCCGGAGATACGTACATTGGCATGATGCGCGAAAATGTACTGATGATTATCGATGCATTGATGTGAGGAACATGCGGCCTGCACTAACACTACTGCTGTGGGTTGTGCTTGTGGGAGGGCTGGCGGTTTACATGAACCAGCGCACCGCTGTTCAGAACGCGCCGCACATTGACCTGCACACTGCCGGCGGTCAGTTCGCGATGGAAGTAACCACCACCTTTCCACTCGAACCCGATCCATTTGCGCTCCGCAACGGCGAGAATGATGACGCTCAGGCGCTCGTTGTTCGCGTGAACGGCCGGGATGTGTTGAGGAGAACCGAGAGGGTTGAGGCAGGCTTGCCGATTCGCGTTGAATCGATTTCGGGACTTACCCAAGGAGAGAACGAGGTCTACGTAGAGGCCAATCCGCCTCTGGACATGGCGGGCAAGTCGCAGGCGGTGCGAGTGCGAGTGCTCCAGGACGCGAGCGTGATCGCGGACAAATCGCTTTGGTCCGATCAAGGAAACAAGATCGCTGCAGCGTTCGGGGTGCGTGTCGAAACACCTCACCCTAAGGAGCGTGATGCGCATGGTCACTGACATGCCGAATCCCAGTGTGCCCGCGATTGAGGTAATGAACCTCACCGTCAGTTTCGGCCCTCGGCCGGCATTGCTGGACGTATCGACGACTATCGACCAGGGTCTCCTCGTTGGGGTCATCGGACCTAACGGCGCGGGCAAGTCCACGCTCATCAAGGCAATCCTGGGGTTTGTGAAGCCCGACTTCGGCTCGGTGAAGATCCTGGGATCCCCGGCGGACAAGGCCAAAGGAAGCGTCGCATACGTGCCGCAACGGGGAGCAGTGGACTGGGATTACCCGATTACTGTGGAAGAAGTCGCAATGATGGGCAGGTACGGCCACGTTCCGTGGTGGCGGGACCCCGGTCCGCAGGACCGTGCCCACGTGAACCAAGCGCTGGAAATGGTGCGGATGAACGAGTTCCGTGATCGGCAAATCGGGCAGCTTTCCGGCGGCCAGCAGCAGCGGGTGTTTATGGCGCGGGCATTGGCCCAGGGAGCTGATGTGCTGCTTCTTGACGAACCGTTCTCCGGTGTGGATGCAGCGACAGAGCGGGCCATACTTGATGTGCTCAATCGAGCCAAAGACGGCGGACGCACCCTGGTGGTGGTACACCATGATCTTGCGACTGCTGCGGAGTATTTCGACCGACTGCTCCTTATCAAACAGAGGTTGTATGCTTACGGTCCTCCTCAAGCGGTGCTGAACCCCGCGCTCCTCAGCGAGGTGTACGAAGGAGCACTCAGGATATTCTCCGCTCTTCCTGTGGAAAAGGGGCCGAGATGATCGAGTTGCTTGCTCAGACATTTGTCGGCCCTCTGCGCGAAACCTACTTCCAAAAGGCCCTTATCGGCGGGTCTGTTGCCGCGATCGTATGCAGCGTAGTGGGATGTCTCGTAATTCTGAGGCGGATGGCGTTCCTCGGCGATGCGTTGTCTCACGCGATGATCGCAGGAGTTGCCGGCGGTTACCTCTTCATGAAGCTGCTGTTTCAAGTCGAGGCCCATGCTCCCGCGATGCTTCTGGGCTCGTTAATTGCTGCGATCGTCACGGTCGCTTCGATAGGATTTGTGTCGAGAGCCTCCCGTGTCAAGGACGACACCGCTATCGGAATCATGTACACAGGCGTGTTTGCCGCCGGGGTGGTGCTGGTGTCCATATTCCGGAGCTACATCCACATCGACCTCATGCATTTCATCATGGGAGATGTGCTGGGCGTTGCGGACCACGATCTGTGGGTGGCTGCCATCGCCGCGTGTACCGTGCTCTCGGTCATTATTCTTTTCTTCAGGTCCTTCCAGCTCACTAGTTTTGACCCGGTTATGGCCGCGTCCATCGGTATGCCGGTTGTCCTCATCGACTATGCGCTCACGACATGTGTCTCACTCGTGGTGGTGAGCGCGGTGAGCATGGTCGGAGTGATCCTCGTAGTAGGGCTGCTCATCACTCCCGCGGCAACAGCGTATCTGCTCAGCGACCGCCTTGAACGTATGATGTTGCTGTCCGCTGTCTTCGGTGTGACGAGTGTAGTCGGAGGACTGTACCTCTGCGTGTGGCTGGACTCCGCCGGCGGCGGGGCGATCATGCTCTTTTGCACTTTCCAGTTCCTCGTGGTGTTGATGGTTGCGCCGCAATATGGCGTGCTGGCACGGTGGTTCCGCTTGCGGAGAATGGTGCCGCAAGAAGTCATGGAGGATGTGCTCGGCGCACTTGCCCGAGGTGGAGGTAAACCGCTCGACGCTGCGGCAATGGCATCGTTCGCAGGGACGCGTCCTGAGCGACTTGTCCGGGCCGTCAAATCGATGGCGCGGGAAGGGTTGCTCCAGGAGGAACGCGGCGGCTACATTCTCACCGCCAACGGCGAGCGTGAGGCGAATCGAATTCTCAGGGCCCACAGGTTGTGGGAGACTTATTTGCAGCATGTAGGCGCGCCAGCGGCGGAGCTTCATCCTCGGGCCCACACGTTGGAGCACGTCCACGACAAAGCGTCCGTAGACTATCTGGATGACCTCCTCGGGCACCCGACAATTGATCCTCATGGCAGACTAATTCCGGAAAATCACGTCGAGTGTCGCCCCGGCAACGTATGCTCGCTGAGCCTACTACGGGAAGGGAAAGCCGGTGTGGTAGAGTCTGTCGCTCTTGAGGCGGGCGGACCTGACCTTAAGCCGGGCGAGAGGATCTCCATGGGCCCGAGGACAAACGGTGGCACCGTATGGACCGTCATTCGGGAAGACGGCTCGGTGATCAATTTGGACCATCACACTGCGGATGCGATTAAGGCCCGCGTAGTGGAGGATAGTGATTCAGCGCAACGCAGCTGAAGCGCGCTCCTTGTAGCCCTCCGCCTGTTCCGTCTTTCCCCACGCCTCGTAGAATTCAGCGAGTCTTTCCAGGCCCTCAACGGCAATAGGGTGCGTCGCGCCGACATTCGCCTCGAGGATCGACTGCGCCCGCAAAAGGATCGGTTCCGCGTCCGCAAACTTGCCCTGCCCTGCCAAGCACGCTGCCAAGTTGTTTAAGGAAGCGGCAACATGCGAGTGATGGGGCCCGAACGTCTTCTCCGCTATTTGGAGCGCACGTGCGTACAGCGGCTCTGCGTCCGTGAACCGATCGAGCGAGTAGTACAAACCGGCAAGATTATTGAGGGCTTCTCCCGTTCGGACGTCCTCGGAACCAAACGCGTCTTCGAGTATGCCCAACGCTTTCTCATAGTTGAATTTGGCGGCCGGATGCTGGCCAAGGGCCCTGTTGAGAGCAGCAAGGTTGCTCAACGCTGTGGCGAGGTCGGGATGATGACAACCGAGCGCCTTTTGGAGAATTTGCACCACTTTCAGCAACATCCGTTGCGCCTCGTCCATCCTACCTTGCTCGAAGAGGGCCCCCGCCAGGTTATTCAGGGAAGTGGCCACATCCGGGTGAGCAGGTCCGAGTTTCTCCTGACGGATTGCCAGCGACCTCCGCCAAAGAGGTTCCGCAAGATCGTACTTCGCTGACGCCCTGTAGATCTCGGCAAGATTGTTTAGGGATGTGGCAACACGAAGATCATCCGGCCCGAAAGACTGCTCCGCCTTTTCCAACGCTTGCTTGGCGGTTTCGGCCGCTTCCGCGTATCGTCGATTCCGGAATAGTTCAAGGGCCTTTGTATTAAGCTCTTCCCACATGCTCGGAACTCCTCGATAGCAACCAACATATGCCGGTGTTTCATCGAGCGCGTAAATGCAGCTGTCCTCATCTCAACGTGGCAACACATCCTCTCGGCGTCGAGGGACGGACAGGGCGCTTGCAACCTGAAGTAAAAAACGGTAACAGATATGATGACGACCGACAAGCAGGAGAACATAATCAATGGATGAGTTCAAACCCAACAACCCCACAGCCGATGAAGAGGATGAGCTCGATTCGGCCGAACCCCAAGAAGACTTCGCTGCTCTGCTGGACGCCTCTCCCCAACGGAGAGAGTTAAGCATCGAGAAAGATAAGAAGGTCGAAGGCACAATCATATCGGTCGGAGAAGAGTGGGTCTTCGTCGATATAGGCGCCAAGAGCGAAGGTGCCATCGCGCGTGAGGAGCTAATCGACGAGAATGGCGCACTGCCCTTCAGTGTCGGTGATCGGATCACCGCGTATGTGGTGAAGATCGCTGACGGGGAGATCCAACTCAGCGTCAAGATGACTGCAGCCGCGTCTGAAGAGGCCGCTCGGGACGCATTCCGCAGCGGAGTTCCTGTTGAGGGGCTCGTCACCGGCGAGCGCAAGGGTGGGTTCACGGTGCGTGTCCTGGGTCGAGACGCATTTTGCCCCTATTCTCAAATCGATCTGCAAGGACGCGGCACGGCCGATCAGTACCTCGATAAACGGTTTCTCTTTCGGATTGCCGAATACAAGGAAGGCGGCCGCAACATTGTAGTTTCGAGGCGCGACATCCTCGAAGAAGAGCGGCGCCGCGAGATTGCCCGTCTCAAGGAAACGTTGCAAGCCGGTACCCTGATAGAAGGAACGGTGCGCAACGTCACCGACTTCGGTGCCTTTGTGGATCTCGGGGGCATCGAAGGACTGATCCCCATGTCGGAGCTGGCATGGTTCAGGGTAACTAAAGCATCCGATATTGTGAACACTGGGGATCGAGTCAAGGTGAAAGTCCTTGACGTGAACTGGGAGACCAATCGGATTTCACTGAGCCTCAAGCAAACGGTCGAAAATCCGTGGGATCGTGCTGCTGACGTCTATGTGGAAGGCAGAACTCTTACCGGCACTGTCACAAAGTTGATGAATTTCGGCGCGTTCGTCGAGCTTGAGCCCGGTGTGGAAGGGATGATCCATATATCCCGCATGGGTACGGGACGCCGAATAAACCATCCCCGAGAACTCCTTCAACCGGGCGACACCGTCGATGTGACCGTGGTTTCGGTGGATCGTGCGAGCCGACGGATCGGGCTTGAGCTCAACGTGATTGCCGATGAGGAACCAGCGGTCCCTCTCAACGTCGGCGACATGATCACAGGAATCGTGGATTCGGTTCAGGAGTACGGGGTATTCATCACCCTTCCCGGAGGCAAGACCGGCCTCCTGCACGTCTCGGAAATACCTGATGCCAAGCGGGGGGAATTGAAACGACGCTTCCCGCAAGGATCTCCTATCGAAGTGGAGATCCTGGAGATCAACCCCGAAACCAACAAAATCGCGCTCAGCGCCCGGAGTCTCGTTCGGCGCCGCGAAGAAGCTCAGTTCAAGGATTTCGCATCGGATAAGCGCGGGGGCCGCCCGTTCGGCACCCTTGGCGATATTTTGGCCGAAAAGCTGAAAAAGTGATTGATGGCTACCAATGCGTCATCAAACAGGCGACTTATCTTCGGATTATTACTGATTCGCAGGCATCTCGCCTGTCTGAACTGACAAGCATGATGCCTGTCCCACCAGGTTGAGGATATCTCTGGCTTGAAAGCGCAATCGGCCGGCAGACAACGTCAGTTGGACGGCCTGCGAGCCGCCGTCCTGCCCGGGATGCCGTTGTTGTGGGGAACGGCGTCTTTCTTTTTCAGCGCCTTCAACAACAGGTAATCAGCGATCGGAGCGCGGATGAAACGCAGCTCTTCGTGACGGATTTCGACTGGGACCGAATGCTTCTTCTCGAACTCGGAGAGTACAAGTTCTCCGCTTTCAGAAAGAATTGCGATACGGTGAGGCAAGGAACGCAGCGCCTCAACGCGTTCCGGAATGCCAAACCCGTAATTCATGTGACCTGATCCCGCTATGACCAGCATGGTGCGACTGCCGCCTTCCGCGGAATCGAGGAACCGCACCAGCGCCCGGGCCATGGTCGCGTCGCGAACACACTGAGCAATAATAATGTTGTCCAGCGCCCGGTGCTTGAACGCCTTATGCACCTTGAGCCTCATTCGGAGGAGCCGGGCATACTGTGGGTTGATCTCGGTCACACCGGGAGGGACCAGCGCACGCTCGGACTCGGTGAGTCCGTTGAGCCCATCTCTTGCCACTTTTCGCACCAGATCGTCAGGCGCGTTCAATGCGACAATGGGTACGCCGAGCTTCCGCGCTGTCGTGATAAGGGACTGATAATCTTTCAGATTGGTCCATTTCTCTTCACCCAGATCTTTCACCAGCTCACGAAAGCCCGCCCTACCGTTCTGCCAGCGGTCCAGCGCAGTTTGTTGCTCCTCGCTGAACATCTCCATCCCGAAAGCGAGCTTGACGCCCTTTGATGCCAGCCGACGGAGCAGTTCCGTCTGGATTCGATGATGCCGGGTTATGGTATGAATCTCACCTAAGTAGATGATCTTCACCGTCGCGAGGTCGTCCAGCATCGCTTCCAATGGGATCGGCTCGCCGAACAGCACATCAACCACAATGAAGTCATTCGAAGCGGAGAAGGCCATCGGACACCACATCACAATCATGCACGCCACGACAACAGTGAGGCATGAGGCAATGAAGTGAGAGGAATAACCAAAGCGGCCGGAGGAAGTCATGCAACCCTCAATACCAGCCTCTCGTGTAGGCGATTTCGAAATCGGTCAGGTCGCCGCAAGGGCGCTCTTCGATGACCTCCACCTTATCCACTCTGCTGGCCGGTGGGCCGTGCCGGCACCAATCGATCATCGCCTGAACCTGTTCCGGAGTGCCTTCGAACACCGCCTCCACGCGGCCGTCAGGGAGGTTCTGCACCCAGCCCGCCACACCGATGCTCTTGGCAGCTTGACTCGTGTAAGCACGGAACGCCACTCCCTGGACCCTTCCTGAAATCAGAGCTCGACGACGGATTGTGGCCATATTTTCACCTGTGTCTCTTTATCGGGGATCTCTCCCCGGAACTCGTTGGATCGGTGAAACACCGCTGCGCCCGCCAAGAGATAACATCGGCCATGATTGGTAGGGACCGACCCGAGTGTCGGCCCGGCTTTCAGGGCCCACACACAGGTGCGCCCCTACCACACTCATGTTCTTGGATCGAACAAGCCGTGATATAGCCACTGCGCGACATGTACGCGGCGGCACAAAACATCCTGTCCATCACAGACCGGCAAGCGCCCGGAATTCCTCCTCGGTGAGCACGCGCACTCCCAATTCTCTGGCCTTGTCCAGTTTCGACCCGGCTTCTTCTCCGGCGACCACATAATCGGTCTTGCGGCTCACGGACCCGCTTACCTTCCCGCCCGCAGCCAGAACCGCCTTCTTTGCGTCGTCCCGTTTCATGGAGATTGTGCCGGTGAAGACGACCGTCTTGCCGGCAAGCGGGCCGGTGCTCTTGGACGGCTTTTCGATCGGAATCGGTGCGACGCCGGCCGCCAGCAGGCGCGTGACCATTTCCACATTCTTGGGTTCCGCGAAGAAATCCGCAACACTTTGAGCAACTTCGGGTCCGACCCCGTACACCATGATCATGTCCGCGACCGATGCTTTGGAGAGCGTCTGAATATCGCCAAATTCCTCCATGAGCAGCCGCGCGACATGTTCGCCGACAAGCGGAATACCGAGGCTGTACAGCAGCCGATCAGCGGCAATTTTCTTCGACCGTTCGATGGCTGTCACGAGGTTTGCTGCGGATTTGTCGCCCATGCGCTCAAGCGCAGCGAGTGTCGGCGCCTCCAAGGTGAAGATGTCCGCGGGATCTTTCACGAGGCCCGCGTCCACGAGCTGCTCCACCAGCTTTGTTCCAAGCCCTTCGATGTCCATCGCGCCGCGGGACGCGAAGTGCCGCACCGTCTCTTTGAGTCGTGCGGGGCACGACACGTTCGTGCACCGCTTGGCGGCCTGTCCTTTCAGCCTCACCGCATGGGAGCCGCACACAGGGCAAGTGTCGGGGATCTGATATGGAACGCTTCCGTCCGGGCGGAGCTCTTCGACCACTCTGACTACTTCGGGAATCACATCGCCCGCCCGCTGAATCACGACCGTGTCGCCTTCGCGGATGCCCTTGCGGTCAATTTCATCCTGGTTGTGGAGGGTTGCACGGCTTACACGCACGCCGCCGACGTTCACCGGCTCCATCACAGCCACGGGAGTGAGCACACCCGTACGGCCGACCCCGATTTCGATGCGCTGGATTCGCGTGGTGGCTTGCAGCGGCGCGAACTTGAATGCAGCGGCCCATCGTGGCGAACGGGCAGTTACACCGAGAGCGGCCTGATCCGCCAAATCGTTCACTTTGACTACCGCGCCGTCAATCTCATACGGGAGACGCTCCCTGATCTCCTTGAGTCGAGCGTAGTGCTCGAGCGCGGCCTTTGTTTCTGGACACAGCCGCGTATGCTCCAGGTTCACCGGCACGCCGAGGTCGGCGAGAGCCAGGAGTGTCTCCCATTGAGTTACGGGAATTGCGCCTTCGATGCGCCCGATGGCGTAGGCGAAAAACTTGAGAGGCCGCCCCGCGGTCACTCGAGGATCGAGCTGCCGAATGGAACCGGCAGAAGCGTTGCGAGGATTCGCAAACGCCGGCTGTCCGGTTTCGTCTCGCTCCCGATTCAGTCGGTCGAAGTCCGCTCGATTCATGAAGATTTCTCCCCGCACATCGAGAAGCGACACGCCCGAGAAGGCGCCGTTCCTCTGAAGCTTCAACGGAACCGTCTTGATGGTACGCACATTCGCGGTCACGTCTTCGCCTACATATCCGTCACCTCGAGTAGACGCGGACGTGAGGACGCCATTCTCGTACACCAGTTCGATAGCTACGCCGTCAAGTTTAGGCTCCACGACGTACGGGACTTCGCCGGCAACGCCCAGGCCTCGCTTGACGCGTCGGTCGAAGTC
>JAIWNO010000110.1 GCA_020216785.1 Desulfomonile sp. | reverse complement strand
GAGGAACTCCTCTTCGTCGAACACATTTGCAAG
Organism: Desulfomonile sp.; assembly: GCA_020216785.1. Taxonomy (GTDB): domain Bacteria; phylum Desulfobacterota; class Desulfomonilia; order Desulfomonilales; family Desulfomonilaceae; genus JAIWNO01. The sequence goes on along the minus strand of JAIWNO010000110.1, from coordinate 9,967 downwards.
CGAGAGCATGGGGCTTGCGTGCGTGACCTGAGTGAATTTCTCCAGGGGCACTCCGCCGACGCGGTGAGTCGGGGAATCCGGAGTGATCAAGTGGGGATAGGCTCGTTCCAGCTCTTCCAGCCTGCGGAACAGGCGGTCGTATTCCTGGTCGGAGATCTCGGGGCTGTCGAGGACGTAGTACCTATGATCGTGGTACCTGATCACCTCCCGCAGCTCTTCCAATTCACGGGCGATCTCGGTGTCGCCTCTCTCTTCCGTCCGATCGGTTTCAGTCATTGCAACACGCCTTCGGAAAGTTGAGCAGACAGCTTCTTACGAGGACCCAAAGGTGATCTTAACCTGAAAGCGCGATAGGGTTCAACAACCAGGAAAAGGAACGAACCATGCGCGGGCAAAGAGATCCCGGCGTTCCGTACTCGGGACGGCCTTTCCCCAAATTGAAGGAATCAATTATGCTGGGGACATTGAAAAGGGGCGACCGCACAGTCGCCCCTACGATTTGGGAAGTATGCGGAACGCTCGCGCGTCATGCTTCAGCCGCTTCTTCGGCCTTCTTGGCCGCGGCCGCGGCCTTCTTCGCCGCCTGTTCGGCTTTGATTTCCGCCACCGCTCGAGCCTGCTTTTCCGGGTCGCGGTACCGGAAGATAAACTGACGGTTGCAAGCCCACACAGCGGCCTTGGCCTGTTCTTCGGTGAGCTTCTCGTAGTCGATCTCGATGCGGTCGTTGGTCAGAGTCACCACATCCTTGGCCTTGCGAGTGCACGCGAGGCAGGAGATGCAGCCGGCCTTGCACACATTGGTGACGCTCTTGCCCTTGTCCTTCGAACTGCACGGGACGTACACCGGCGCGTTCTTAGGAAGGAGCTGCAACACGCCCTTGGGGCATGTCTTGATGCAGACGCCGCATCCTGTGCACGCGTCCGGGTCGATTACCGGCATACCGTCCTTCATGTGGATCGCATGGAAGGGGCACGCGTGCTCGCAGTCGCCGTACCCGATGCACGCGAATTCGCACTCGTACGGACCTCCGAATGCAATGCTCGCTGCGGCGCACGAGTCAAATCCGACATATTCGTGCTTTCTACGGACTTCGCCCTCATTTCGGGAGCAGCGGAGCACTGATACGACCTCACTCGCCTCGCCGGCTGCTTTTCCCGTGATCGCGGCCACTTTTTCCGCGACAGCGCCTTTGCCGGGAGCGCACTTGTTCACCGGACAACTCGGATCGGTCACGACCGCCTCCGCGTAGGATTCACAACCTGCGAATCCGCAGGCACCGCAGTTTGCGCCGGGCAGACAGCCCCGCACGGCCTCGATCTTCGGGTCTATCTTTACCGCAAAACGCTTCGCTGCATAAGCGAGCGCAATCCCGGTTGCGATCCCGAACACTGCAAAGAACGCCGTGCCGGCGGCTGCAGTGGTCCATACTTCTGACATTTTGTCGCACCTCTCGGCTGAATCATGGTTGGCAACGACTCACGCCAAACCATCCGGGCGCTCGGAAGTCATTAGAATATAGACAAGCCCGAAAACCCAAGAAACGCCAGGGCAAACAGCCCCGCTACGATAAAGGCGATGGGCAATCCTACAAAGGTGGCCGGCACACGGCACACCTCAAGTTTCTCACGGACGCACGCCATAAGGAAGAGCGCGATAGCGAACCCAACACCCGCGCCGACCCCGAGGCTTAAACTCTCGAACGGACCGGCCGCACTGTCGGCGTTAAGCAGCGGCACCGCAAGAATGATACAGTTGGTGACGATAAGGACGAGGTACACGCCCAACCGCTTGAACAGATACGGATTGATCTTTCTCAGGATGGTATCCACCGCTTGGACAAAGATAGATACGGTCCCGATAAATACAATAATCTTCAGGAAGCTCAAATTCAAGGGCAAGAGAACAAAGCTGTAAAGCGCCCAGCACATGATGGCGCTCAAGATCATGACCAGGGTAAAGGTAATCCCCATTCCGATTGCAGTCTCCTTCTTCTGCGACACGCCGAAGAAAATGCAGAGACCCAGGTACTTCGTGAACACGAAGTTGTTTATGAGCATCGCGCCGATAATGATGCCCAATAGTACAGAGACCTGGCTCTTTTTCACCGTGAACGTGCCGCTACCGACCACCTTGCCCGCAGAAGTGAGGTCCTTCACGTCAACCACATATTCACTCGTCTGATTGAGCGGTTCCTTGAACGTAAGAGTCACGGTCGTGCGTGGCGCATCCAAAGCAATGGATTCCACCGGCATGAGAATGTCGGGGTCCGTCTTCTCGTACACGGTGTAGTTGGCCTTGTTGGTAGCCCAGGTTTCATCGACCGGCATCCCAAAGAAGAGCTTGATAGACTTGTCTTTTTCGAAGGAGCCCTTCAGGGCGAAATCTGCGAAGGCAGGCATAGACGCCAGCAGCAGGATGACGATCGCAATAGCCGTTGACACGAGTCGAAGAGTCTTCATGTCAGTGCGCTCCTCCCGCTGACGGTATTTTGCCCGTGAGCTTATATTCAATGTAGTTCATGCCGGCCATGATGAAGCCGATGACGAAGAAGCCTCCCGCGGGAAGGATCATCACCAACAGCGGCCGGAAGCCAAGAACGTCGAACCCGTAAAGTGTACCCGCTCCGGAAAGCTCTCGGATCGCGCCGATGAGGCACAGCCCAAACAGAAATCCGATCCCCATGCCGAACCCGTCGAAAAAGGATGGAACGAAAGGCTCTTTGGACGCGAACAGTTCCAGTCGCGAAATGATGATCGCGAAGGCCACAATGAGCTTCACGAAGAGGGCCACTTCTTTATACACCGCCGGCGATACCACCGGTAAGATCATGTCGATAACGCTCACCCAGAGCGCAATAATCAGAACGTACGCGGGAATGCGTATTCTTGGATTGATGTACGAGCGAAAGAGCGCAACCGTACAACTGGAAAACACCTGGACGAATACCACCGCAAGCCCAAGCATCAGTCCGTTCTTCACGGATGTAGTCACCGCCACGGAAGGGCACAAACTCAGAGCGAGGCGGAATATCGGGTTCTCCGGAATCAATCCGTTCCAGATTAGTTGAAGGTTCCTGTTCACCACATACCTCCGCTAGAATGCAGCCTGCACCTTTTCCTGATCGATCGCTTTCTTAAGAATATCGAAGCGATACACGAATTTACGTACCGTGTCCTTGACGCCTCGCGTCAGTGCGTTGGACGATATAGTTGCGCCGGTGAGCGCGTAGATGTCGTCCTTGAGGTGCTTCTGCTTGATTTCCTTGGCTTTCTCAGGACTCAGCTTCGCAAGCTTTGTCTTCACCGGGTCGAGCACTTCGAGATAGTCCGCAGGCAACGGTTCCTTTACCACTTTGAGGCCGGCGAGGATGTCGAGGGTTTTCCCTACGAACTGGTTCTTGAAATAGTCCTGTGTGATTTCCGCGCCGAGCCCCGGGTCTTCCTCATGCTTTTCGACTGCCACCCCCATGATTGTGAATTCCGGATCAAGGCTCACCATCAGCTCGATGAAGGTCTTGAATCCCTGGGTGACGCCGGGCAGCACATAGCCGAACCGGCTGCCTCCTTTGTCCGCGATATAGAAGGTCTCCGCATACTTGGCCTTGGCGCCTTGAGGCAGGGCCTTGCTCACCGCGAGATCGCGGGTGGCGGCTTCAGCCAACTGAGCCGCGGTTGCGTCCACAGGAAGCACCTTCACCGGTTTGCCCTGAAGATCGATCTCGACGAGCGCGAATTTCCCATCCTTAGTCGGTAACACGTATCCGAGCAAAGTCTTGCCTGACGGGTCGGAAATCACGTACCGCTGCACCGCGTGCATCACGAGGTCGGCAGGAGGTTTGTGGCCGTGCCCGAAGCCAAGCAGGCTCTTGATGATCTCTTCCTTTTCTGCTTTTTCGATTTCTTTGCGAGCGTGTTCCGTTTGGGTGTAAACGGCCCCGAGTATCAGCGACGCCGCCACACACACAGCCGTAAGGCTCGCGGTAATTTTCAAGATGTCTTTCATGAAAACCCCTCAGTGACGGGAGAACCCTACTTGGTGGCCATCACGGGCGCCTGTTTGGGCGGTGCGAATCGCTTGGGCTTGAACCACTCGTCCAGTGCCGGCGTTAGGCAGTTCATCAGCAAGATCGCGTAACAGACCCCTTCGGGATACCCGCCCTTGAGACGGATAAGCACCGTGAGCACGCCCACGCCGATCCCGAAGACGATCTGACCGGGTTTGACGGTGGGTGAGGTCACGTAATCCGTCGCCATGTAGAACGCACCCAGCATCACGCCGCCCGAAAGAACGTGCACGAGTGGATCGCCGCTGAACCAAGTGTTCCCGCCGAATATCCATGACATCACCGCCACGGAGGCAATTGTCGAAACAGGGATATGCCACGTGATTATGCCCCGCAGCAGCAAGAAGAGCCCTCCCAGCAAAATGAGCACCCCAGAGGTCTCACCGATGCAGCCAGGTTTGAATCCGACGAAGAAGTTCTGATAGATCGTCCCGATGCTCCCAAATTGCTGCGTGAGTGCCTCGAAACCGTAATGTCGGAGCACATAGAGCGGCGTCGCGGTGGACACCGCATCGAGACCGCCCCACACGTACTGGTCGATCGGCACGTTGGAGACCGCCCGTGAAGGGATCCAGGCAGCCGTCATGTACACCGGGAAGGAAGCGGTCAGTAGTGCCCGCCCCACGAGGGCCGGGTTCCAGACATTGAAACCGAGTCCGCCCATCAGCTCTTTGTTGATGAAAATAGCCGCCACCGCACCAATGGCCGGCAGCCAATAAGGCACCCCCGGCGGAATGACGAACGCCATAAGGATGCCGGTAAGGACAGCGCTCCCATCCTTCGAGGAAACCGGTCGACCGAGCGCCTTCTGAGAGATCGCCTCGACCACCACGCAGGAGATTACGCTTGCCAGGGTGATAAACAGAGCCCTGAGGCCGAAATTGTAGATGGACAGCAACATCACTGGAATCAGGGACGCGGAAACGGTCCACATGATTTGCGACGTAGTTGTCCCCTTCCGCACATGAGGCGAAACGGAAACGGCCCACTGGGTCGCCATGGCCGCACTTCTTTCATTTAGCGTTTCGATTTTCCCATCCTCCGATAGACGAGTGATATCAAGATGTAAACGTTGTTTCAGAGACGCCGCGCGAAGCAACCCCTGCCGCTGAGCTAGGATAAGTCACGCGAAGCTGATCACGTCAGCGTCCGCGCTTAATCGCCATTTTCGCGAGTCGTGCGAATTGTACAAGCGGTCTTCTCGCGGGACACACAAACGCGCAGCAGCCGCATTCGAAGCAGTCGAACACGCCGAATTTCTCCGTGAGATGCCCTTTGCCCGCCTCGACATAAATCGCCACCTCTTTCGGCTGCAATCCCATCGGGCACGCCTCAATACACCATCCGCAATGGATGCATGGCCCATGAGGCGAGACGTCGGTTTCGGTTTTGTCGAGGAAGAGCACCCCGGAGCTTGTCTTGACGATGGGCACGTCAAGCGTCGAAATCGCGAAGCCCATCATCGGACCTCCGGACACGATCTTGAGCAGGTCCGGAGTTGTTCCACCGAGATAGTTGACAACGTCCGACAGCACGGTGCCGACCTTGACCTTAAGGTTGGCTTGGCGCTTTATTCCTCGACCGGAGAAAGTCACCACTTTTTCGTAAAGGGGTTTGTTCAGTGTTGCAGCCTCAAAAACCGCCAGTGTCGTGGAGATGTTCTGAACGATTACCCCTACGTCAAACGGCAGACCGCCGCCGGGGACGGATCGACCGGTAAGAGCGTATATGAGCTGCTTCTCCGAGCCTTGAGGGTACTTTACCGTCATACCTTGGACCCGAATTGTGGCGTCGCTACCGCTGGCAGCTTCGGCAGCTTTGTTCATGGCATTGATGGCGTCCGGCTTGTTCAGTTCGATACCGATTACCGCCTCTCGGATGCCGAGGATCTTGAGCAGCACCTTCGCGCCTTCGACCACCTTTTGCGGCATTTCCACCATGAGGCGATGGTCGGTGGTCAGGTAGGGCTCGCATTCCGCACCGTTGAGAATGAGCGTGTCCACTTTGGCCGTCGGCGGGGGACTGAGCTTCACGTGGGTCGGGAATCCCGCGCCGCCCAATCCGACAATGCCTGCCTCTTTCACTCGAGCGAGCAGTTGCTCTCCCGAGAGCTTAAGCCAGTCCACAGGCTCGTAGACACGTGGAGGCGCCGCGGGGTCTCGCTCGATGATGATCGCGTCGCAACGGACCATCGTAGGATGCGGCCGGGGCTCGATCGCCTTCACTGTGCCTGTAACGCTGCTGTGAATCGTCGCGCCCAGGCCCTTTTCTACCGTGGCAACGACGTCCCCTTCCTGGACTTCTTGTTTCTTCTGGACAACGGCTTTGGCCGGCGCGCCGAAATGCATTGACAAGGGAAGCGCAACTTCGGCGGGCGGCGGCATTTCTTCGATGGCGAGATGTTCGGTAAGCTCTTTGTGCTCTGCGGGGTGGACCCCGCCTTTTGCGAAAGTTACTCCAGCCATGGTGCCTCTGCGAAGATTTTCAACATATCGGGGCGGGATGCAGCGGTACGTGGCAGTGGTCTAAAGCGGGACCGCGACCGCGTTCGGCGTCCGCCTCGAGAGAGTGTGTTCGAGTGTCATCCCAAACGGAGGTGTCCGGAAACGGAACAGCCAAAATACAAGCTTCAACCATAATGCGCCTTCCGCCCGCTGTCAAGCAAATCTTGGGTGATTCCACGGGGGTCGGCTTTGCATGATCACCGTCGGGGAACTGGGTGGTTGCGCATCAGGAGCTTCTATGTTAAGCTTATGAAGTACTTGACGAAAAGGAACATAGGGAATGCCTGTGCTCGGTCGCAATCTCATCGCCTGGGACGAAAGGTTTCGTCGATGTCTGTACTTCCTGCTGCGCGACGAACTGGACAAGACCCTCCTCAACCACGCCATGGTCGAGTCGTACCGGGCGTTCGTAGCACACGGCAAGGAATACCCCTTTGTCGAAATGCGGGAACTCAAACCGAGGGCCAAGATCGTCTCGCGTGAGCATCCCGAGCAGCGCCATTTCATTACGATCTTCCACGAGGACACGCTTCCGGCCGAGTGCAAAAACTATATCCGCTTCTTCGACTCCAACAAGGTAACGAAAGAGAATGTGAGCAATCTGGTTGCGGATTTTGACTTGGCCGCGGATTTCAACCAGCGTATGAGGTATTTCGAGGACCGCGATTTCACCGGACTGCTCAAGAATTTGCTTCGATCGGACTATGCCGTGCTGCTTCAGCGAGATCCGGTTAGCAAAGCGAGGAACAGGTACGTAATATCGCACTTTCACGTGAGAATCGATTGGCCCGTCGCCGCTGCAGCCGAAGACCTTGCCCGCCGTCTCCGGTATATATCGAGGGATTTATACGAAAAGGGCGAACGAGCCGGGGAGATTTTCCAGCAGAAGCTGTTCGAATACTACGGACTGCATCATACCGTTGGGGGGAGACGGACAGCAGCGGCGCTTGCGGCGCAATATCTGTCGCGGTTCGATTTTATTTCCACGGTATACGTGGCGTCGTCCGAGGCAAGAACTCTGGTGCGCATCTCGGAGCGAGGCATTGCGAAATATGTGCTCGTACGCATCTCGAACCAGGACATCCGTGAACTTAGCCATTGCACCAGGATGAAGGAAAAAGATTTTGTCTCAGCGTACCTCGTGGACCGCACGCCTGATGGCGGTGTGGCAATTTTCCTGGTGACATACCAGCACAACGAGCACTCTTTACCGCCACAGGACGGAAAGCTCAGGGAGCTTAACCCCGACTTCCACTGGCTAAACGTGAACCTCCAAGTCTTGGTACCTCCCCCATCGAACCCATACGTAAGGCCTATCCCATACTCGATCATTTACGGTTAGTCCGAGGCGCCGGCGTGATGATGTTGACAATACCGTCAACTGTGGCTTAGCATACGTCTCGGAGGGATGGCCGAGCGGTTTAAGGCGGCGGTCTTGAAAACCGTTGACCGAAAGGTCCGGGGGTTCGAATCCCTCTCCCTCCGCCACACGGTGCATTTCACTGCTCGGGACCTCCTTCTCGAGCATTATATTCCCGATAGAATTTCAAGAAGTAATCAAGCCCGGACCAGATCGTAAGCGCGAGAGCTATATACAGCAGCGCCATCCCGATCAGGTGAAAATCAATAGTCACGTAAAAATGATATTTGTAATGCAGGATCAACGGCACCACGGCCGCAAACTGGAAGACCGCCTTGAGCTTGCCGATCGGGCTCGGCTGGAGGGTAGTGTCCCAGGACTTGGTTATCGCCCGGAGCGTGCTTACAGCGACTTCCCGCGTAATGATGAGCATAACGATCCATGCCGGCACCCGGTCAAGCGAAATGAGCATGATCAATGCTCCGGTAACGAGCACCTTGTCAGCGATAGGATCGAGGAACCGGCCGAATGAGGACTCAACGCGAAACCGTCTGGCGATCAGCCCGTCGAAAAAGTCAGTGAGCGACGCAAGCAGGAACAACCCCGCGGCGATTGCCGACCAAAACCGGCCGGGAAAGAACAACAGTACGATGATCGGGGGCACGAGAATCAATCGGCCCAAAGTCAGAAAATTGGGAAGATGTCTGGTCATCTGAGTCTCTGCGCTGCTACTGCGCCCCGTCGGCGACCTTGAGGTCCCGCTGGAATCTCTTGTAATGCTTGAGCACCCTTTTCACATACTGGATGGTTTCCCGATACGGGGGAATGCCTGCATATTTATCTACCGCTTTAGGACCGGCGTTGTACGCTGCAAGCGCCAACCTCAAGTCCCCGTAGGACGCGATGAGCCCCTTGATGTATTTTACTCCGCCGATAATGTTTTCCCGCGGGTCGAAGGGCTTTTCCACGTTGAGCTGTCGCGCCGTGGAGGGCATGAGCTGCATGAGCCCTTGCGCCCCCTTCCGCGATACGGCCTGAGGATCGAACGCGGACTCCACCGTGATAATGGCCTTCACAAGCGCCGCGTCGATCTGGTATTCGTCGGCGATTTCCCGGATGATCCGGTCAATGCTCTTGGGCTTTCCCGCCTCCGAAAACTTGATGAATGGAACGTAGCCGGACTCCCTCATGTAAAAGACCCAGCCAGGACCGGACGGTGTGTTGGTGAACTCTTTGTGGCCGTTCTTGTGGGTCCTCATGTAAATGTCGGCTCCTGCAATTCCGGCTGCGCCTACCAAGATCAGGCTCACCACCACCGGAAAAATAGCAGCGATTCGATGGTTCATGAACAGGCTCCGGGATCACCGCCGGGCCGAAAAGCACCCGCCGATGAGGTGATCTCGAAGGTTCGTCTCTCCAAGAAATAGATTGCATTGCAATGCACACTTTATTGTCTACAGTCAAAGATTACGGCTTTGTACGGCTTGGTCCGCCGTTCTTCGGGCCTGCTTCCCACAACCGAAGACCGGTCATGAGCCTTTCCACAGGAAGAAATACCTCGAACGTGGTGCCCCGGCCAAGTTCGGACGAAACACTGACGGACCCCTGGTGCTCCTCCACGAGAAGGTAGACCTTGCTGAGTCCCATTCCCGCACCTGTAGTTTTGCTCGTAACGAAGGGATTGAAGATCTCCGGCAGCTCCTCCTTGCGCATCCCTACTCCGGTGTCGGAAATCAAGACGGAAATTGCGGAGTTGAGCCTCTTGATCGCTACTCCCAGCTTACCTCCGGACGGCATCGCCTCGTACGCGTTGAGCATCAGATTGTAGAAGACTTCTTCAAGAGCAGCAGGGTCCGCACTGATAAGCGGGATTCCCTTCTCTTGCTTTACGCTGTAGGTAACCGCCTTTACCGACGCGGGAGGCAACTCTTCGACAGCCCGCTTGTGAGCCGCCTCTAGGACACGGCCAACGTCAACTTCCGTGAACGTGAAGGAATAGAACTTGGAAAAGCGCACGTAATCTTCGATGTCACGCACCA
>JAIWNO010000109.1 GCA_020216785.1 Desulfomonile sp. | reverse complement strand
TTTGCTCGAGACGAGCCACGTCTTCAAGGATAATCCCCGTGTAGCGTTGGCAGTCGGGGTTGTCTTCGGTAATTTTCCGAACGCGTCGAGTGAATCCGCCCAGAGATGTGAGGCAGTTGCGAACCTCATGGGCGATTCCTTCTACCACGCGACCGAGTGACGCGAGTTTCTCCGACTGCTTGAGTCGGCGCTCGGCTTCATAGAGCCGGGTCAAGTCCGCCACGACAACGACGATCCCGCGGACGCGGCCGCCTTCCTTGTTTACCGAGGTGGATAGATACCCTGGAAAGGTCCCTTTGTCTTTCTTTCGGAAATTGAAGTCGCCTTCGACACGCCCCAGCCGCACCGTGTCTTTCACGATATCACGATAAAGTCTAGTGCGCGCCTCCCCACGAATCAGGAAATGAATATCCTTGCCGAGCAATTCCTCCTGTGAATAGCCCCACATGGTTGTTACAGCACGGTTGACGAATTCGATGCGGCCCATAGGGTCTGTCGTAATAATTGCCTCGTTGATGTTCCTCGTGATATGGGCCAGATGACGCTCTCCCTCGCGAATTTGCTTCTTCAGGCGTTTTGTCTCGAGTTCAGAGCGCTGTTGAGCGAGGAGATTACCCGCAAGCGTCACAACATCTTCGAATTTGAATGGTTTTCTGAGATATTCACTGGCTCCGAGCTTCATGGATTCGACCGCGATCTCTTCGCTCACCTCGCTGCTCGTCACCACGACGAGGGTGTCCGGGTCTTTTCTCTTGATGAATCCCAACACATCCATTCCGGATGGTCCAGGCATTTGGAGGTCCAGCAAAGTGATGTCCGGCGTCTCTTTCAGGAACAGGGTCTTGCACTGGTATCCGTCGAAGGCCTGGAACACGTCGAATCCTTCTTCTTCGAACTGGTCCTTGAGCAGATTATTCAGGATCTCCGAATCATCTGCGATCAATACTTTGGGGTTCTTGCCGACCGTCATACCGGGCCGTCCTCATCATCCTCCACACCGGATTTCTTTTCCGATTTGGCTCACGGGAACGGACTCCAAGGGCCGCACCCCTACGAGATCCTCGCTGGGCAGCCTTGTAAGGAGTTGTTGCACTGAAATGCCAAGAACCGGATGGATCACGTGCGCTGCTATCTCGCTCAGCGGAGCGAGAACAAACGCCCGAAGATGCATCCGAGGGTGGGGGATCTCAAGAGCTTCCTCCCTTAATCGTCGATTGTCGTACAGGAGCAGATCAAGATCAATCATTCTGGATTGATCGCTCCGATGGTGAGGAGATTTCCCAAGACGCTGCTCTATCATTCGCATTCGATCCATGAGCTGGTGCGGTGAGAGAGTTGTTCTTACCGCGATGGCTGCGTTGAGGAACTCCGACCCATTGTCCGTGAGGCCCACGGGTTCGGTTTCATATAGCCGTGACCACGCAATTACCACAGTGGCAGGCAAATCACTCAGTGCAGCCAGAGCCAGGTTAAACATGGTCTCGCGATCGCCCATGTTGGAGCCGAATCCTATGTAGGCATCGACGGTCATGCGTTCACCGTGTTCACCGGATTGTTCAATGAGCCGATTCCCTCGATACGCACTTCAACGGAGTCGCCGGCCTTCATGGGGCCGATGCCGGAAGTGGTGCCGGTTGCGATGATGTCGCCAGGCTCGAGGGTCATGACCGACGAGACAAACTCAACCAATCGGTCTACCGGGAAAATGAGCATCGACGTGCGGGACGCTTGCTTGCGCTCCCCGTTGAGATACAACTCAATCGCGAGGTCTGACGGGTCCACCTCGGTCTCGACCCACGGACCGATCGGGCAGAATGTGTCGAAGCCTTTTGCGCGAGTCCACTGACCGTCGCGCTTCTGGAGATCCCGCGCGGTAACATCGTTGAGACAGGTGTACCCAAGGATGTGCTCTGCAGCGCGATCCCGCGGCACCCGCCGGGCTTGCTTGCCGATGACCACGGCGAGTTCCGCCTCATAATCGACTCGGGCGCTCTGAGGCGGCATCAGGATCGGTTCTTCGGGTCCTATAACACTCGACGGCGGTTTGATGAAGAGAAGCGGTTCTTCCGGAATCGGCAACCGAACCTCCTCCGCGTGGTCTCGATAATTAAGGCCGATCGCGACCACTTTGGTGGGGCTCACGGGGGCCAGGAGTCGGACGTCCGCGAGTGAGTACGACTGTTCGGCCCCGGTGCCGTCCAGGGGAATGATTCGGTCGGCTTCAAGTCTGCCGCGATACACAACGTTATCTATCAGGAATCTAACGAGTTTCATTTGTCCGCCTTGAGTCCGAGCACGTCCTGCATGTCATATACGCCTACCGGGCGGGAGACGAGCCACAGAGCAGCCTGAAGCGCGCCCTTGGCGAACGCGTCACGGCTATGGGCTCGATGGATGAGTTCCACCCGTTCGCCGTTGGTTGCGAACATGACGGTATGCTCGCCCACGATGTCGCCGCCCCTCAGGGCCATGACACCTATCTCTTGTGGTGTGCGCTCTCCAACCATTCCCTTCCTGCCGTACACACCGACCGAGGAGAGGTCTCTGCCGAGCGCTTGAGCAATCACTTCCGCAAGCTTCACCGCGGTACCGCTGGGCGCGTCCTTCTTCAGGCGATGATGCGACTCGACGATTTCAACGTCGTACTCATCCCCGAGAGCGCGAGCCACTCGATCTACCAAGTCGAAGAGCAGGTTCACTCCCATGCTCATGTTCGGGGCCATGAGGAAACGCGTGGACCGTCCTACGTCGAGAATTTCGTCCTTCTGCGTGGGAGAAAAGCCCGTCGTGCCCACGACTATCGCTTTCCCCGCCGATGCAGCGGCTTTCGCGTGCGCCAGAGACGCTTCAGGCGTTGAGAAGTCGACGAGCACGTCACACGCTGCCACCACCTTATCGACATCATCGGTCACGCTCACGCCGATAGTTCCAATTCCGGCTAATTCTCCCACGTCTTTGCCGAGGGAGGGATTGCCCTCATTTTCCAACGCTCCCACAATCTCAGCGGCAGGGTGCTCATGAGCAAACGCGATGATCCTCCGGCCCATCCGACCCGCGGCGCCACTTACAGCGATCTTCATAAATCACGCTCCTGAGTTAGATGAGTCCGTAGCGCTCAAGGACACTCTTGAGTTTCTCAAGGTTTGCCGGAGACGGCTCACAAAGGGGCAGTCGGAATTCCGGCCGGATCTTGCCCATTATTCCAAGAGCTGCCTTCACCGGAATGGGATTGGTCTCCAGGAACATGGCCTGGCAAAGCTCGAAAATCTCGAAGTGAATCGCTCGCGCTTTGTCAATCTCGCCTGCGATCATGTGCCGAGTGAGCGCGGACATCCGCTCGGGAACAATATTGGTAACTACCGAGATCACGCCCTTGCCGCCGAGCGACATGAGCGGGAAAGTCATCTGGTCGTCGCCCGACAGCACGTCGAACTGAGAACCGCAGAGCCTGATCACTTCGCTCATCTGCAGGATCGAACCGGATGCCTCCTTCACCCCGACGATGTTAGGGAGCTTGGACAGCTTTTCCATGGTGCCGTTCTCAATATTGACCCCGGTGCGGCCTTGAATATTGTAGAGAACCAGCGGCAGGTCCACGTTTTCTGCGATGGTCTTAAAATGCCTGTACAGCCCGTCTTGCGTCGGCTTGTTGTAATACGGCGACACGAGGAGCGCTCCGTCCGCGCCGACCTTCTTGGCGTGGCGTGTAAGCGCTAATGCTTCTTCCGTACTGTTGGAGCCGGTCCCTGCGATCACTTTCACCTGGCCGGCGACTTCCTTGACCGTAAGCTCGATGACACGGTTGTGCTCTTCGTGGCTTAATGTCGGGGATTCGCCGGTAGTGCCGCACGGGACGAACCCGTTCACACCTCCCTCAATGCCAAACCGCATAAGCGACTTGAGCGCGGCTTCATCGACGCTGCCGTCTTTGAACGGAGTGACGATGGCGGTGAAGGTCCCTGAAAACATGAATTCCTCCTCGTTAATTATGGGCGGAGAACAGCGGCCGGGATCTCTTCTCCGCGCACAAGATCCTCATAGGTCTCCCGTTTCCTGATAACGTAGAATCGATCACCGTCAACGAGGACTTCGGCGGCTCGCGGTCGGGAGTTGTAATTGGACGACATGGAAAATCCGTAAGCTCCCGCGCTCATGAGGGCCAGCAAGTCCCCCGGGACTACTTCGTCCATATTTCGGGCCTGGGCGAGGTAGTCGCCTGTCTCGCAAATCGGACCCACGACATCGGCGATGATACGTCGCTTCAGCGCCGCGCCGCCGTTGCCCCGCGAGACCCGCCATACTGCGTGGTGGGCCTTGTAGAGGCTCGGACGAATCAGGTCGTTCATCGCCGCGTCCACGATGACGAATTCCTTGTTCGGTCCAGGCTTGCGGAACAACACTCTGGTAACCAGCACACCTGCATTGCCCACCAACACCCGACCCGGTTCGAGGATCAGGGTCACGTGCAGGTCGGATACGGCCTCGAGCACGGCCGCGCCGTATTCGGCCGGCGGGGGGGGCTGCTCATCTTCATACGGGATGCCAAGACCGCCGCCGATGTCGAGATATCGGATTTGGATGTCCATCCCGCGCAGGCGCCGGATCAGCTCCTTGAGACGGCTTACCGCATCCAGAAAGGGTGAAAGCTCCGTAAGCTGGCTGCCGATGTGGCAGTCCACCCCAACCGGTTCAATGCCGTCCATCTGCGCCGCTTCGCGATAGAGGTGAAGCGAGCGTTCGACGTCTATTCCAAACTTGTTCTTTTTGAGGCCGGTGGAAATGTACGGGTGAGTGAGCGGATCCACATCCGGATTCACTCGAAGCGCGATCCGGGCCCGTTTTCCTTGCGCAAGCGCGCGTCCGTTCAGGAGAAACAACTCCTCTTCTGATTCCACGTTGAACAAGAGAATGTCTGCGGCCAGGGCCTCATCAATTTCTGCTGCTTTCTTGCCGACGCCCGAATAAACGATCCGAGACGGCTCCACGCCGGCCTTCAGCGCCCGAAACAGCTCGCCTCCGGACACAATGTCCACGCCCCCGCCCAAGTCGGAGAAAATCCGCAGCACGGTCAGATTGGAGCATGCTTTCATGGAGAAACAGATAAGGTGCTCCACGCCGAGAAAAGGCTCTTGGAAGATCCTGAAATGCCTTTCCAAAGTCTCGCGACTGTAGATGTAAACCGGCGTCCCGACCTCGTCGGCAATGCGACTGACGGGAACCTGTTCGCAATGAAGTTCGTTGTTCTTATAGTTAAAGTGATGCATGAGTAACCAAACCGGTATGTGCGTCCAAAGTCATATCTTCGAAAGCACAAAGGTATTATACAGTGTTTCGTGTCTCTCCACTCAGACCGGTTCCTGAATTCCCCCGATTTCCGAGTTTTCCCCCTCGCATGGTCCTAGCCGTGTGACTCAGGCTCGGCTGTCGGCATGGTCTCTTTTACCGCAACGGAGGCCAGGGACTCCAGGGGGATGCCTTGGTTGAGTTTGACCGATCTCACTGTGTAGAAATATGTCTTTCCTTTCTCAGCGTCCCGGTCGACAAAGTACGTTTCTGTCGAGCGCGTATTACCGACGGCTTTCATCTCGTCGGCTTTTGGGACGCTCCCTCGATAGATCCGGTAGCTTCGGATACCGGCATCAGCTTCGGGCCGCTCCCACCGCAACACAATGCCGCGAGCGTCCACCGAAACCTGGACCCCCGTCGGGGCCGGGGGCGGATCGTCAATGGTAACGGTAACTATCTGACTTCGCTCGCCTTCCCTGCCTTTAAGGTTATAGGGGGTCACCGAATAATGGTAAATGGTTCCCGTATTGACTCCTCTGTCGGTATACAACACCTGCCCCTGGGTGATCACCGCATTGACTGGGTTCTCCGCGTCCACGTTTGCATATACGTTTTCCGTGTACTCGCAATTCTCACACTGCTCTCCGACTTTTTGCGTCGAACGGTACACCTTGAACCCGGAAAGGTCTTTCAGTGGCGAACCGTCCGTGTTCCCGGAGGGTACATCCCATGTGAGGACGATGCGGTCAGGATACGCGCGGGCACTCACGAGCCCCACCTCACCGGGAATAGTCGCGGTTGCGGGCCGCGGGTTCGTCTTGTATCCGCACCCCACGACAACGGAGATAGCGATGACGACGACCGTGACTGCAATCGCGGTACGCACCTCATGATCTCCGTCGGCGCAGGGTCACCGGGATCGTTTGCCCGGTAAGCCCGCCGCCGAGTGTGCGAGGAATTCCTGCGCCTGCTCAATCTGCTTCCTGACATTCGCCAGGGACGTACCCCCAGGATGGCGTCGAGCTTCGACCATCTCTTCAGGCGAGGGAATCCCGCTGTTCGCGCCCGACACCCCGGATTCGCGTACCAGCGAGCCAACAAGCTCATGGGCCTCGCGAAACGGCACACCTTGCCGCGCGAGGCGGTCTGCAAGATCTGTTGCGGCAAGTCCGGGGTCGGACGCTGCCTCGAGCATACGGTCGGCGTGAAACTCGATTTCAGGCACCATCGCGGCCATGACCGCAATACACGCTTTCACCGTATCCACGCAATCGAACAACGGCTCTTTGTCTTCCTGTAAATCCTTATTGTATGCAAGCGGCAACCCCTTCAGCATGGTCAACAAGGTAACCAGGTCGCCGTAAACCCGCCCGGTTTTGCCACGGATCAACTCGCACGCATCAGGGTTTTTCTTCTGGGGCATGATGCTCGAACCGGAACAAAACGCGTCAGGCAGTGTGCAAAAGCCGAATTCCTGCGACGACCAGAGAACCAGTTCCTCCGCTAGACGGGACAAGTGCATCATCACCATTGCAGAGTTCGAAATGAACTCCACGACAAAATCCCGGTCGGATACCGCGTCCATTGAATTCTCGGACACCGTCTCAAAACCAAGGTCTGCGGCGACACTTTCACGGTCAACTCCGAAAGTGGTCCCCGCAAGAGCGGCCGACCCCAGAGGCATTTCATTCACGCGGGGCCACGCGTCACGAAAACGCTCCCAGTCGCGGCGAAACATATGGAAGTACGCCATGAGATGGTGTGAGAGCCTCACCGGCTGCGCGCGCTGTAAGTGCGTATATCCCGGCATAATAACACGTGTGTTGCGCCGCGCGGTGTCAGTGACGGCGGACATCAGCTCCATAAGTGCAGCCATTACCTGCCGGGTCTGTTCTTTGACGTACATCCGCAGGTCGAGCGCCACTTGGTCATTGCGGCTACGCGCGGTGTGCAGTTTGCCTGCAGCGTCGCCGATCTTGACCCGAAGAGCCTCTTCAATGTTGATATGAACGTCTTCCAGGTCCTCTCGAAATTCGAAACGACCCTGCTCGATATCCGCGAGCACCTCCTTCAGTCCTTTTTCAATAGCCCTCGCGTCTTTCGAAGGGATGATTTTGCGCCTGCCGAGCATCCGTACGTGCGCGATGCTGCCGAGCACGTCTTCTTTGTACAAGCGTTTGTCAAATGAAATAGACGCGTTGAACCGCGCGAACGATGCATCCATTCCGCCTGCAAAACGGCCTTTGCGAATTCCTGCCGATTTCGTAGCGTTCCTGGGACGTTTGTTGTCTACCAATCTGGACATTATCTTGTAACCATCAGGGGATGCACCTTATACAATACGCATCAAACAGGCGACAATCTCGGATAAGTGCTGGAGGGACAAGCATCTTGCCCGTCCCACAAAAACAAGAGTGCCCCTTGTTTGAAAGCGCATTGATATTACGCCGCCTCAAGAGCACGAGCAATCTGAGCCGCCGCGCGTGGAGCGCTCCAGCATCGACCGTATTCTGAGCCGGAGCGCATTAATCCTGATGAATCCCTCCGCATCAGCCTGGGAATAAACCTCGTCCGCCTCGAATGTGGCGAATCGCTCATCGTACAGCGACCGATCCGACCGTCTCCCGGTGATCGTGCAGCTGCCCTTAAAGAGTTTCACACGCGCATCGCCCCAGACTGCCGCCGCAGCCTCGTCGATCCCGGCTTGAAGCATCTTGCGCTCGGGCGAGAACCAGTACCCGTTATAGACCAGTGTTGCATATCGCTGGGTCCATTCATCCTTCAGGTGCATTACCTCGCGGTCGAGCGTGAGCGATTCGACCGCCCGGCGGGCAATCGAAATCACCGTGCCGCCAGGAGTTTCGTACACTCCACGGCTCTTCATGCCCACGTAGCGGTTCTCAACAAGATCGACCCGGCCCACTCCATGACGGCCCGCGATCTCGTTGAGCGCTTGGAGCAGCTGAGCTGGCGAGAACCTGCGTCCGTCGATAGCCACCGGGTCGCCGGCTTCGAAGGTAAGAACAAGCTCCTGAGGCGTGTCGGGCGCATCCGCCGGGTCGGTCGTAAGCACAAACATGTCCTTCGGGGGCGCGGCCCACGGGTCCTCGAGGATTCCGCCCTCAAAGCTCAAATGAAGGATATTCCGGTCCATGCTGTAGGGCTTCTCTGCCGTCGAAGTCACCGGAATTCCATGCTTCTGAGCGTACGCGATGAGGTCCGAACGGGAACGCATCTCCCACAGGCGCCAAGGAGCGATCACGGTGACACTCGGGTCGAACGTGAGGTAAGCCAGCTCAAACCGAACCTGGTCGTTGCCCTTCCCTGTCGCGCCGTGCGCCACTCCGTCAGCGTCGACCCGCTTCGCCAGTTCCATCTGGGCCTTGGCGATGCAGGGGCGAGCTATGGACGTGCCGAGCAGGTACGAGCCCTCATAAATCGCATTAGCACGAAACATCGGAAATACATAGTCCCGGACGAATTCTTCCCGAAGG
Organism: Desulfomonile sp.; assembly: GCA_020216785.1. Taxonomy (GTDB): domain Bacteria; phylum Desulfobacterota; class Desulfomonilia; order Desulfomonilales; family Desulfomonilaceae; genus JAIWNO01. Next base: position 1,220 of record JAIWNO010000109.1, on the reverse strand, counting down.
TCAACGATGTGAATCGATTCCGCACCTGCGTTAAGGGCCTTGTCTCTTGCCGGCTCCAGCTCTTCTCCCTGGCCCAAATCCGCGGTGAATGCAGCCACCGGGCACTTGTACCTATCGATAAGCCAGTGGAGAATTACCGAAGTATCAAGCCCGCCCGAATATGCGAGCACTATGCGCTTAACCTGCTTTTCCTTCACGCGTCCTCCGCACACAATCCATATTCACACCCAAGCGTGAATCATCGAACGGAACACCGACACAGAAGTCGGCCCCACATTCACGCTCACTCTGCCTCGATCATCCGAGAAGGTCTTCCAAAATCGCCTTCTGCACGTGGAGCCGGTTCTCGGCCTGGTCCCAGACGAGGGACCGGTCGGATTCCATCACTTCGTCGGTAATCTCCTCACCCCGGTGCGCCGGTAGGCAGTGAAGAACCCATACGTTTGGTGCGGCCAGTGCGAGGAGTTCGGAATTCACCTGATACCCTGCAAAAACCGCACGGCGTTCCTCGACTTCGTCTTCCTGCCCCATGGATGCCCAGACGTCGGTGGAAATCACTTCAGCGTCTTTGGCGGCTTCCTTAATATCACGAGTAAGGCGTACGTTCTTCGATATGGGCTTGACCGAAGGGTCGTACCCTTCGGGGCACGCAAGCGTCAGCCGGAACCCGAGCACATCCGCTGCCGTAATCCACGTGTTGGCCATATTGTTGCCGTCGCCGATCCACGCGGCAGACATGGTGGCTATGTCCAATCCGACCTCCTGGAGGGTGAAGAGGTCGCCAAGCACCTGGCAGGGGTGAAGCAGGTCCGTGAGGGCGTTGATCACAGGGATAGTCGCCCAGCGAGCAAGCTCCTCCACCACGGAATGGCCATATGTCCGGACGACGATTGCGTCGAGATAGCGGGACAGCACTCGTGCCGAGTCCCGCAGCGGCTCGCCTCGCCCGAGTTGAACGTCGTTCCAATTCATGAAGATCGCGTGTCCACCCAGTTGGCGGATACCCACCTCGAAGGAGACTCGTGTCCTTGTAGACGACTTCTCGAAAAGCATACCAACGCAACGGCCTTCGAGAGGCATCGCAGGTCCCGTTCCGGGTATCCCTTTCTTGAGTTCGGCTGCGCGAGCAAGCAGGGCGAGGATTCCCTCGCGGCTGTAATCGGTCAGACTCAGACAGTCTCTTTTCGCACGCACGTCTCAGCCTCCAACGGCACTTCCCA
>JAIWNO010000108.1 GCA_020216785.1 Desulfomonile sp. | reverse complement strand
GCACCGTATCAAGCACGCCGATCATCTCGTCGATCTCTTCTTTCTTCACAATGAGCGGTGGTATGAAACGCAGCACCCTGTCCGCTGTGCAGTTCACCAGCACTCCGCGGTCGCGCATCGCGGTCACAATCTCTGCTCCGGGTCGGTCCAATTCTACCGCCTGCATGAGCCCCATTCCGCGCACATCCCGAATAATTGTGTGACGTTCCGCCAGCTCTCCGAGTCGAGCGCGTAAGTGTGAGCCTTTCTCGGCCACTCGATCGAGAAATCCGTCGGACAGCACTTCTCCGAGCACGGTGACTCCTGCTGCACACGCGAGCGGGTTTCCGCCGAAGGTGGATGCATGGGTGCCGGGAACGAAGGCCTTGGCAACTTCGTCTGTGGCAAGGAGCACTCCCATCGGGACACCGCCGGCAATTCCCTTGGCGAGAGTCATGACGTCGGGAGTGATCCCGAAGTGCTCGTGTGCGAGAAACCTCCCAGTCCGACCTGTCCCGGTTTGGACTTCATCCAGCACCAGTAGCATTCCCTGCTGAGTGCACAGGTCCCGCACCGCGGGCAAGTAGCCTTTTGGCGGCACCTTGACGCCGCTCTCACCTTGAATCGGTTCCACCATGACAGCAGCGGTTTGCGGTGTGAGCGCTCTCGTGAGCGCCTCAACATCGCCGAATGGTACGTGGGAAAACCCTTCGGTCGCGGGCTCGAATCCCTTGCGGTATTTCGTCTGTCCGGTGGCGGCCAGTGTAGCAAGCGTGCGGCCGTGAAAGGAGTCTTCCATGGTGATGATGTGGTATCGGTCGTGCTCGCCTCGGTCATGGAAGTACTTCCGCACGAGTTTGATGGCTCCCTCGTTGGCTTCAGCTCCCGAATTGCAGAAAAAGGCCTTGTCCGCGAAAGAGTGCTCTACGAGAAGCTGCGCAAGGCGGATCTGCGGCTCGATGTGAAACAGGTTTGACACGTGGATCAGGCGACTCGCCTGTTCGTAGAGTGCTCGGGCAAGTCCCTCATGCCCGTGGCCAAGAGTGCAAGCGGCAATGCCCGCGATGAAATCCAGGTACTCCCGTCCCGCACTGTCTCGAACGCGACATCCTTTTCCTTCGACGAGCATCACCGGAGCGCGTCCGTACGTGTCGAACACGTACTGCTTATTCATCGATATGAAATCGCTGGAATGCACTATGGATTCTCTCCTCTCAGAGTCTTCGACGCTGGTCGGGCACCCGGCGCTTGTTCCCGCACGATTTCGGTGCCGATGCCCTCTTCGGTGAGCATTTCCAGCACCAGCGCGTGCGGCACACGCCCATCAATGATGTGAGCCTTCGGTACACCGCCTCTCAAAGCGCCAAGGCAGCACTTGATCTTGGGTATCATGCCGCCGGATGCAACGCCGCTCTCGATAAGACCTTCAGCCTCTTCTTCCGAAAGACTGGACATAAGCCGCTGTTGCGCGTCCAGCACACCAGGCACGTCGGTGAGCAATATAAACTTTTCGGCTCCTAGGGCCGCTGAAAGCGCTCCGGCAGCCGTGTCGGCATTGATATTGTACGGCTTTCCACCAGGACCTGAGCCCACTGGAGCGATCACCGGAATGAACCCTCGTTCTTCCAGCGACGCGATCAACGAAGGGTCAATCGATTCAACATCCCCGACAAGTCCGAGATCCTCGTCGCCGTGAGCGAGACGGGCCGGTCTGGCCTTCTTGGCTTTGATAAGGCCGCCGTCTCTACCCGAGACGCCGACGGCTCGGGCGCCTTTGCCATTTATGAGTGACACTACATCCTTGTTCACTTTGGCTACGAGGACCATCTCGACGACGTCCATGGTCTCCGGGTCCGTCACGCGCAGCCCTTTTACGAAACGGCTTTCTTTGCCGATCTTTTTCAAAAGCTCACCGATTTGAGGTCCACCGCCATGTACAATGATCGGCTTCAGTCCGACGAAACTGAGCAGCGCGACGTCTTCCGCGAAGCGCTCTTTGAGAACCGCGTCGGTCATCGCACTTCCACCGTACTTGATGACAATCCTTTTACCCTGGAAGTTACGGATGTATGGTAGGGCTTCGGTAAGGATAGCCGCACGCTGGTCCGGAGAGACAGAAGAGGTGTCGGTCATAGGGGTCATGGCTCTTTACTTTAGGTTATAATGTCAACCTCTTGATCTTTTAAAGCAAATATTTGATCAAGTCAAGAAACATCCTACGTGGTGGAACATGCGCAAAATTTTTATATTACCATTATAGTCATATAGATCTCCAGCACTTTTTTCGTGCGGTAACCGAGCTATTACGGGGGCTGAAGCGCTCGTTCAATCGTGTCATTGCTGGAGTGAAACGATGAAGCAAGCTACTCTTGTCGACCGAGGAGATCGTTTCGTTGCGTTCGCAATGACGGGCTTGACGGGGACCTTCTCCGGCGTAACAGGACACTCACTCTGGCCGCGCAACCATTGTTATTCCTCAATTTGAGGAAATCTGCACTATCGGTACTTACATATCATCCAGCCCCAGGCGGTCAGCCGCAACTGGAGCATGAGGCTGCGGCGGGCATTGTCCGTATTGTCCAGGAGATTCTGGAGGCTGGCTTTGGGGTCCCAACCGGGCGGTGGCGTACGGATCCGCTCCGCATTTTCGATGTAGGCCATCGCGTCGCGGAGAATTTCCGAGCAGGGGCAAAAAGGGCCGTAAAATCGCCGAGCCTCACGGACGAGATCTCTGATGGCGATTTCATAAGAAAGCAGACGCTGCTCCCGATCTTCTATCGGATCCGTGAGCGAAACCTTGTTCACATTTTCCAAGAACTCGTCAATAGCCGGAAGCAGACCGGTAGGACACTCCTCATTCGGTTCGGCGGCACACGCTGGGGATGCAAAAAGACAGGAGAGTAAGACTGACAGGCCGGTAAGTAGCGGAACAAACCTCCTCGCGTAATGCGTCCGGACTTGGTTAATCCTCATCAGCCAGATTGTCGGACCGCATTTCATCACGTTTGCGGGCGGCCTCCATCAGAAGGAGCTGGCCAGGCTTCCTGATTGTAATCTTCCCTGGTTCACGCCAGGGTTGGCTCAAAAAACTGCCGCCCTTGAAAGTAAGGCAGCGGTAAAGAGCTTCCTCCGCCTCGAGATCGCCGCAGATGGCGTGGACAATAGACCCTTTGTCCACGAAAACGAACCCGTGCATCCCATCACGTGAGACGATTTCCACTACGGCACGATGGCGATTCAACAGCAGCAATTGCACGTAATCGAGCAGGTCGATGCCGTCCACGCGTCCTGAAAACGAAGTATTGGCTAAACCTTTGGTGATCTCGTCCGCGATAATATCCACCAGTTCGGGAACCTTGACGGGTTTTTCCAGCACCCGGTCTACTTCGGGATGCTCCGCGGTGATGTCAAGCTCGAGTTGGTCCGCAAATCCGGTGAGAATAATAAACGGAGGCTTCGGAATGCCCTTCTTGAAACACAGGTCTCGCACAGCCCTTCCCAGTTCCCATCCGACCATACCGTCAACCGAATAGTCGCATACTACAGCGTCTACCTGAGCTTCATCGAGGATCCGCAGAGCTTGTTGTCCCGAAGATGCGGCCAAAGGCTTTTGCCCCGCAAGCTTCAGGCCGTTCTCCAAGACCTTGAGGACGCGCTCCTCATTGTCCACCACAAGAATGCGAAACGTCTTTATCGCGGCTTGTTTCACGGCCCGGCTGCGCCGCTTCTTTGCGGGATCCTTCACGTGGCGCAGACGCACGATGAAGCAGGTCCCGCGCGGCTTCAGCCGCTTCACGCCCATAGTGCCTCGATGCTGACGAATAATTTCCACACTGAACGGCAGGCCCATTCCCGCGTGGGCTTCCTTGGAGGTCCAGAATGCTACCGAGATGTTTTTGATGTCTTCGTCAGGGATACCCACACCAGTGTCCTGAATGGTCAGCACCACTTGCTTCTGGTTGACGGTGGTGTTGATCTTAATCCGGCCGCCCTTGGGCATGGCCTCGACCGCGTTCTTCAGCAGATTGAGCACAACCCATACGATCTGGTCCGGCACTCCTTCCACATAGCATCCTCTGAGAAGGTCCAGCCGGTACCCGACGTTGATTTTCCGGCGCTCCAAGTCTGTCTTGGACCAGAGCTTACACATTTCGACCGCCTCGAGGACCGAGTCTGTTAAATCGAAGATCTCCTTGCTCGGCTCGGTGCCGACAGCCCGCTCACCCGCAAAGCTATGGAGCCACCGGACTGCTTCCGCCGCTGAGCGAGCGCTCTCGACAATCTGCTCCAAGTTGAATTTGACGCCCTTGTGGTCCTTGAGGTCGAGGTTGGTAAGTCCCATATTGGCATTGCCGGAAACTATCTGAAGGAAATTCTTCAGTGTGTATCCCACCCCGCCGGAGATTTGGCCCAATACTTTGAGGCGCTCGGACCTGACAATCAGCTCTTCAGCCCGCTTTTGGTCGGATAAATCCATCAGGAACGCGTGCGCCCCCGTAATCTGACCGTCCTCGTCACGGATCGGAACCACATGAACCCGCACGACTACCGGTCTGCCTTTGCTCTTGTACTGAAACTCGCCAATGCCGGATTCACCGGACTCCATACAGCGGAAAATCGCCTCCGAGATGCCCGCCTCCACCATGGGCAGCAGGGTGAACAGGTCCATGCGACTGGATCTCTCAAGGACCGGCAGGCCCAGGATGCTCAGTACAGCAGGGTTGAATTCGGTTATGTCACCGTTGCTGTCGAACGAGATCATCCCCATCGGGGCGCTGTCAATGAGGGAGCGATATCGCGCTTCGCTAAGGCGAAGGGCCTCCTCGGCTCGCTTGCGCTCTGTCACATCTATCCACGATCCAAGTATTTCGTAAGGATTTCCCGCGCCGTCCCGCAAGAGGTTCAGTTCGTCTCGCATCCATCGATAGCGGCCGTCCTTGTGCCTGAATCGATACTCGTGAACATGATGGCCGTTTTGAGCTACCGTGGCCAGCTTGGCAATGACTCCAGGAGCATCGTCCGGATGGATACAGTCCGACCAGAAAGAAGGATCTTCCACGAAGTTGCGAGGCGCATGTCCCAACAAAGCCTCAACATTGTCGCTCATGAACGTGGTCGTGAATCGGCCGTCGAGGCGCCGCGCGTAAATAATCACCTGCGGCGACCCGGAGACGAGAAAGTTCTGCCGCCACCTGGCCTGAGGAGAGGCATTCTCGGCCTTGCCGTCAACCTCGCCGCCGACTCGGACTGCCGCCCGGAGTCCTGTGAGAAGTTCGTACACGCGATGTTCTGCCATGGATCGATCCTCCGTTCGATCCGTCACCAAAGGATACAGGAGGACTCGTCGGTCCAGAGTGCTCCGGAAAGACATGCAGCCGGCGGAAACGTCCGACGAACAGGAAACATCTCACGCATCCTTGTGAGGTTCATCACAGTCGTTGATCTCTTCAATCCGCACCCAACATACGAACAGCCTGGAGCGGTGAATCGCCACATTCGCCATTCACGTGAACAGTTGTTTGCCGACGGCTTGTACCGTCTCAATGCAAATCTGCTTGAAGCTTTCCTTAACACCCCAACCGTTGATAGCGCTCGCCTCGAAGGACCGCCACCTGTTTTGCGGGTTGAGGTCCCGCTCCATTTCCGCCACAGGCATAATAATGCCCTCACCGCCGTTCAGATCCCGTTTATTGTACTGGAGCACCACCGGAACGGAATCGATGTTGCATCCCACAGCGAGCAAGTTCTGTTCCAGATTGTTCAGGCTGTCGATGTTCTCGAGCCTTCTCTCGTTCTGGGAATCCGCCACGAAGACCACCCCGTCCGCTCCTTTGAGGACGAGCTTTCTCGTGTCGTTATACTGCACCTGACCAGGCACGGTGTACACGGAGATCTTAATGCTCATATTTCTGACAAGACCAAGATCCATCGGGAGGAAATCGAAGAAGATTGTGCGATCACCAGCGGTATTGATGGAAATAAGCTCTCCTCTGACCTTCTTTCCGACGGCCCTATGGATCATCACGAGGTTGGTGGTCTTTCCGCCAAGGCCGGTACCGTAGTACACGATCTTGCACTGGACCTCGTTCAGCTTGCGACGAATAATAGCCATGAACGCCGCCTACCGGACTTTACCCTCCTCATCCCAGCCGCTTGTCGGCCGCTCCGGGAAAGTTCTCCCGATCCTCGGATGGTGGCACCCAGTCCCGTATTCTTCAGCCGCTGGGATTCGGCCGGCGCTCCCCGGTTTCGGAGCGCTTCAAGACCTCAGATCAGGTGCTGGTAAGCGTGCCAAATGTGATTCTACTATAACACAAATCCAGCGTAAAGATCTCTTTGAATTTACTGGTGATCCTCGGCCGCACCAAATATTTCCTGCAGTCTTGAGTGGATCTCTGTCATTTCGAGCATACGTTGACGGGCTGTATCTGCCGAAAGCGATTCGGCCCAGACAGCTTTCATAAAGAACGGTAACCGGCTGCTCACATTTTCAAGCAGGCGCCATGAAAAGGTCAGTTCTGTTCCAGGGCTCCCTCTCCCCACGCGTCGTCTCGTTGGCGGACTGCCTCAAACAAGAGGAAATCGCTCGGTTTGTCGATCGTCGTCGCTTCAGGCTCCTCCCAGGGCAAGTGCTCGAAAGTGCCTTCTCGAAAACGAAGGCATCGGTAAAGCGCTGCCTCGCCCTGGAGGATACCGCATTGTGCATGAATGACACGTCCGTCTGACATGTACAGGCGGGCCGTTGTACCGAGGGCTGACTTTACCTCTAGGATCGTCTGCGAGCCGCCCAGCAGTACAAACTGCACATATTCAATGAGATCGACGCTCTTCACCATGCCCGAAAAAGCGCTTCGGTTCACGGTGGGGGTCAGGGACGCAGCGACCCTGTCCCAGTCGATCGGCTTGGCAAGCACCATCGATGCCCCCATGTCAAGAGCCCTGCGTTCAGTTTCGGGGGGGATCGCAGCACCGATAGCGACAATGCGCGGCCGAGGACACGCCATGTTAGCCCAACCGATCAGATCCAATCCTCCAGGAGAAAAGGGCGACACGTCCACAATGAGAACTTCGAAAGCCCTGAACTCAAGGATCGAAAGAGCGTGCTCCAGATCACGTGCTACGAGAGCGGAATGCCCCTCCCGCTTCAAACGGCCTGCAAGCGCACGCGCATTCGCCTGATCGGAGTCAACCACGAGTATCTTCCATTCCTTCTTCATAATCCAGCGGTGTCCTTTTCCAACGAGGATTCCGATTAGCCAAGCGGCCGAGAATCCACAGCAACAAGAAGAATCGATGGACTTGCAATGGGAAAAAGCCGGTTACGCCGCCCCTTGCTCCATCGCTTTGCGATCGGTAACGTCAAGAATGATTCCTTGAAAGTGGGTCACTTGTCCTTTGGAATTGCGCCGTACAAAGGAGCGATCATCGACCCACCGGGGATCTCCGTACCCGGTCAAAATTCGGTACACGAGCGAATACTCCTCCACATCCCGGTCCTCGGTGATTCTTGCCACCTCGGAGAAGACCATCTCCCGATCGTCCGGATGAATGATGTCCGCGTAGGTGATTCTTCCGGCGAGCAGATCTTCCGACTCGTAATCAAATTGAAGTACGTTGTCGGACACGAATTCAATGGGCCAGTTATCTTCTGCGCGCCTGACGAACGCCACCGCGGGACTGATCTCGATAATGGACTCCATCTCCTTGAGGCGGGCGAGAGTAAGCTGCAGCTGCTCTTCGGCTTTCTTGCGCTCTGCGATTTCCCTTTGCAGTTCACGGTTGATCTGAATGGCGTTCTCGTAGGTGGACGCCAATAGACTTAGTGACCGCTCGGCGTCGACCGTCACCTGGTGTGCTTTTCCCCAGAGATTAATCTCCAGAGTCTGGGGGCTCGGCTTTTTCTGCCTGCGCAACGGGTTGGACACAATGGACTCAACTTTGGAAAGGAGAAAATCTTCGTCGTACGGCTTGGTGATGTAGAAATCCACCTGCGCCTCGATGCCGCGAATTACGTCCTCACCTTCCGAAAGAGCTGTGAGCAGGATAACAGGTATATCGCGCCATTCGTCGTTGTCTTTGATTCTGCGCGTAAGCTCGAACCCGTCCATCTCCGGCATTACGATATCACTGATGATCAAGGCAGGCCTCTCCCCGGCGAGTGCCTCGATCGCCGCTTTGCCTGAATTCGCCGCTGTGACTCGATAGCCATGCTCCTCCAGTAGGTGCTTGAGGAGCATGGCCTGAGTGAGACTGTCCTCGACGATGAGGATAAGAGCTCCGACCTTTTCATTTTCTTCAGACATCATACCCGTGCTCCTGATCCCCCCTCAATGCGTCAAGGGCCGCGTCCACGGCGCTGCCGCGCTCATTTGATAAGACCCCGTAACAGATCCGTGATTTTGTCGGGCGGCAGGGAATACCGCGCCGCGCCGATTTTGGCCGCTTCGCCGGGCATACCGTACACTACGGAGCTTTCTTTATCTTGCGCTATGGTGACCGCTCCTTTTTCCCTCATGAGCTTCAAGTCGTCCGCGCCGTCTCTTCCCATTCCAGTGAGAAGTATTCCGACGGCCTGAGCGCCGAAAGATTCGGCAACGGAGCGAAACAAGTACGCCACGGACGGCCTGAGCCCTGTTTCCGATCCCTCATCGGTGAGAGCGATGGCGAAATTCGCGCCAATTCGCATTTGTCGCCCATCCGGGGCCACGTAAACACACCCGGGACGAGCTATCTCTCCGTCCTGAGCAAGATGCACCGCCAACGGGGAGGCTCGATTCAGCCAGTCCACAAACCCACCGGCAAACCCGGGAGCGATATGCTGCACCACGAGAATGGGCACAGGGAAGTCTCTCGACAGACTGGAGAGTATCGAGTTAAGCACGGCCGGTCCACCGGTGGAAGCCCCGACGGCAACCACCTTGATATCACGGCTCAGCAACCGGGGCACCGGAGTCACATCGCGGGTGGGTTCTGTCTTTGGAGCAGGTTCAGCCTTCTTCCATCGCCGGATCACCTTCACCTGGGACATGAGCTTGACAACTTCGATCAGCTTCTCAGCTTCGCTGTCTCGGGTTCCCAGGCCTGACGCCCGCGGCTTTTCCAATGCTGCCACGGCGCCTGCTTCCAGGGCGAGAAACGTCTTGTCCACTTCCTCCCGGACGAGGCTTGCGCTCACTACAACAATTGGAACCGGCTTCGTCTCCATGATACGCCGCGTGGCTTCGAGACCATCCATCCTTGGCATGATGATGTCCATCGTCACCACGTCCGGCTTGTCGCGATTGACTAATTCAATGGCTTCGACCCCATTGCGGGCGGTCCCCATGACGGTGATCTCGGGATCGGAATTCAGAATGTGGACGAGGAACTCAGCCGCGACCGGAGAGTCCTCGACAACGAGAACTTTGATCATGCCTATTCCAATACTGCTCCCATTGCGCAATCAAGGCTGAGGTGCGGCTGGATACCTCCTCCGCTTCGGACGGGCGGCTGACTTTGCTTCGGGGCCATATCGGACGCCCGCCAAAGTCTCTTCTTTGAAAGCGCATTCGTATGAGAGTCGTCGCCATAAGCACCTGCTATCGGGTGTGCGTATGGGAGGTTGCGGAGGGGAAATGAAGTCCCCCCCCCGCAGGATGGCGCAACGCTGCGCTCTTAATACCCATCTCCGAGGCAAAGCCACGGAGTGTTCACCGAAGCCGACGACTTTCATGGTTCGTTGTGCCAAAAAACGGCGCATGGGAGTTGGTATCACACTAGCCGTTCAACCGTTTCGAGCAAGTGATTTTGGTCGAAATTCCCTTTGACTATGTAGGCGTTGGCACCAGCGTCGATACCTCGCTCCCGATCCTCGCGCGAGCCCAGAGATGTGACCAACACCACCGGCAGATGAGCCAGTTTCTCGTCCGCTCGGATGCTCGCCGTAAGCTCGAAGCCGTTCATACGCGGCATCTCGATGTCCGAAACCACAAGGTCAAACGGTTTGGTTCGGAGGACGGCCCATGCGTCCGCGCCGTCAACC
>JAIWNO010000107.1 GCA_020216785.1 Desulfomonile sp. | reverse complement strand
GATGTGGTCACGTCGTACCCGGATGATTCGAGAATGTTCTTGAGCAGCATACGTGAGGTGATTGAATCCTCCACCACAAGCACGGATTTCTGTCCTGATTCGGCCAATTCAACCCGAACAGCCGGCCCGGCGCCCGAAAATGCTCCTTTGGTGGCAGACTTGATCAGGTCGGTGACATTGAGGATGGGTGCGAGTTTCCCGGAGCCCAGCACCGTAGCGCCCGCCACATTCCGGACGCGGCTAAGCTGCTTTCCCAGCCCTTTTACCAGTACTTCCTGCTCCTGAAGTATCGTATCGACTTGGAAAGCCACCAGTGTGTCCCCTGAACGCAGAATTAACACCGGGACGTATCCGAGATCGTCCATTTTTTTTGGAGCGGTCAACTCAAGGATATCGCCCATGCGTACCAATGGAACAGTGCGACCGTTCACCTCGATCGTATCATGATTGCCTACGGTGCTGATCATCTCCTTCTTGATGCGGGCCACCCGTTCCACGCTCGCTGTGGGCACCACAAAGACCTCTCCGAACGCCTGCACGAGAATACCGCGGAACGTGGACAGCGTAACCGGCAGCACAATCCTGAATGAGGCCCCCATTTGAGGCGCGGTCGCCACCGTGATGTTGCCGCCAAGGTTCTCGACCTTCTCCCGCACGATCGCCAGTCCGAGACCGCGGCCTGACAAGTTCGTCACCATCGGACTGGTAGATACCTCGGATCTGAACACCAAGGACAGTGCGTCTTGACCTTCGAGGCGCTGCTGTTCCTGCTCGGAGATCATTCCCTGCCGCGCTGCAGCGTCTCGCACACGAGCCACATCGATGCCTGCGCCGTCGTCGGAGACTACCAATTCGATCTGGTTACCACTGAGTTGTGAGAAAGCAACGGTGATCGTTCCTTCGCGCGGTTTGCCTTTCTTGAGCCGCACCTCAGGCTTTTCAATCCCGTGATCCACCGAGTTTCGCAGCAGGTGGATAAGCGGGTCCTTCATTTCTTCCAGGATGCGCCGGTCGATCTCCAGATCCGACCCCGCAATCTCAAGTCTCACCTCTTTGCCGTTTTCTCGTGCCAGATCGCGCACGAGTTTGGGAAACATCTCCAGAAGTGAAGAGCATGGAAGCATGAGGACGTTCATCATGTCTTCGAGCAATTCGTCCACCATCGCCCCATGGAGCCGCGCGTCGGCCTCGGCGAACTTGGCAAGCTGCGCCAGTTTCGTTTCGAGCGCCTGGATTATGGATTGGTTCCACTCCAGGAAATCGACCAATTTTGCTATATGTGCGTCGCTTTTCCCGCGCACCATGAGAGGCTCCAGGGCGCGGCCGTGGCCTGCGACGCCGCTCCACTTCTGTTTCCATTGCTCCACAATACTGAGGACGGCTCGAATGTCCTCCACGCGCTGGCTGGTCGTGAGTTTCACCGAAACCATCTCGCTCACTTGGCGCAGAAGAGGGTCAAGCTTATCGACCGCGATGCGAACCGTCTCAGAGTGAAAGGACCGCTCCTTCTTTACAGGACCGGAGCGGCGGTTGGTCAGGTCTCCTGTCGAAGCAACCAGCAGCCCCTCTTCTGCCCCGTTTTCCCGCTCCTCCTCGAGATGGGGCGCTTGGGCCTCAATCGGTTTCTCGAAATCAGGCGTCGACGCTTCAACCGAGGACTGTTGCTGAGACTTGTCAAAAGGCGGGACCGAGGACGCCGTCGCTTCTTCAGGCGCTGCAGCCGTCGGTGCAGGACGCGATGCCAGTACAGCGTTGAGTTGCCGGATGATCGTCTGCGTCTCCACACCCTCCATCTCGGCAAGCAAGTCCGTCATGATGTCGGTAGCCCGGTGAAGCAGATCGAAGAGTTCGGTGGAGAGCTGAATCTCGCCGGCTTTCATGGTCGCGAAGACGCTCTCGACCACCTGACAGACCGACTCGATGTCCGTCATGTTGACGGAGCGGGCAGCGCCCTTAAGGCTGTGAGCCTCGCGATACATCGTTTCAACGAGACTTTCTCGTTCCGGTCCGGCTGGGCTCTTTTCGAGATCGAGCAGCCCCATTGCGATAGCCTTGAGGTGTTCGTCCGCTTCGATCTTGAAGGTGGCAAGGAGCTTTTTCAGGAATTCTTCGTCCTTCCTGCCCATCGAGATCATTCCTCCTACGTAGTGAACCGAGCCAAAGATTGTTTGAGCATTCCGGCCAGTTCTTCCAGGCGTCGTGCAGCCGCCTCCAACTGGGCGGTTCCGGCCAAGTTCTGCTGCATGGCCTGTTCGATGCTCGTCATAGCGGAGGCAACCTGGTCCACCCCAACGAATTGTTGCGAACTCGACGCGTCGATAACGCTCGCCGCATGGGCCGCTTCGGAGACGCTGTCGGTGAGCGCCTGTATCGCTTCACCGGTGCGCACGGATTGCTCCAGCCCGGCGTCTACAGCCTTTCCGCCTTGCTCGGTTGCCATGACCACCGCGCCGACCCATTTCCTGGTCTCGTCCAGGATGCTGCGCACTTGCTGGGTAAGTTCCCTCGACTGGTCGGCCAATGTTTTAATTTCTTGTGCAACTACAGCGAACCCTTTGCCTTGATCGCCGGCGCGAGCGGCTTCAATGGAGGCGTTGACCGCCAACAGGTTCGATTGATCCGCTATGTCCTGAACCGCCACGATGATCTCTTCAATTGTCCGACTGTGCTCGCTCAGTTTCACAACAGTTTCGCCGATGGACTCCATCTGATCGCGGATAAGATTCATCCGATAAACGGTGTCTTCGGTCGCCTTCTTGCCCGATTCCGAGAATGCTACCGCCTTGCGGGCCGTATCAGCGACGCCCTTGGCTTGAGTACTGGAGACTTTGGCCGCTTGTCTCACTTCTTCCACTGTGGTCGTGGTTTCCGCAACCGCGCTTGACGTCTTCGAGGTGCCAACTCCGAGCTGCGCAACCGTGGAAGAGATGTCGGCCGCGGAAACAGCCATGATGTTGACGGCTTCGACAGTCCGTCCGACCTGGCTCCGGATAGTTTCGACCAGTTTTCCGAAGGAACCAATGAGCCTGCCGATCTCGTCCTTCCTTTTGCCGGGGCTCATGGTAAAAGCGAAGTCGCCTTGCCTGACGATCCCATCCACACGGTCGGCCACTTCTCTAAGGGGTTTTGCTATGGATCTAGCCATGACAAATGCACCAAGTGCCGCGATTGCCGCGATGACCAGTCCAACAACCACCAAATAAAGCGTCAGAGAATGCGCCTTGTGCGACAGCACACTCGGGCCGTTCAAGAACAGATATCCCGCCACGGCTGTGGGCAGTAAGGCTACCAAAACGAAGCCCGCCACAAGTTTTCCCATCAGGCTTTCTGTGATTACGTTGCGCATCGGTTATGCCTTTTTCGGTTTGGTGGATGCAGCGGGAACCAGTTCAGCTACGCTCCCACTTCCTGGTGAACCACGATGCTCTCGTCCGAGAGCAGGCTGTCGATGTTGATAATGATCAATCGATCCGTAGTGACGCCGCGGATGTACCCTTCGCGAAGACCCCTCAGAGCACTCGTATCCTTCTGAATCACGTTCAGCGGGACTTTTCTTTCTCCCAAAACGGAGTCCGAAGCGATTCCGAGCTCCATTTCCTCATTGTTGACTATGATGACACGATAGTCATCGGTCAGCTCTTTCTTGGGCAGATCGAAAAATTCTTTCACATCAACGACAGAAATCACCTGCCCGCGCACGTTTATGACGCCCAGGACAAATGACGGGACGCAAGGCACTCTTGTCAGGTCTTTCAGTGGATAAACCTCGCGGACATAATTCACTTCAACTGCGTACCGCTCGTGCGCCAGCATGAATTCGATCACCTCGAGGCACTCCTGGTCGCGGCCATGAGCATCCGGCCGCTGGGCGAGTTTCTTCGCGCGCTCGCGGAGAATTCTCTTCTTGTCATCCAGCGATGCAACGACAGCGACCGATCCTGCAGGCGCGTTCGCCACAGGGCCCGGAGCTGCCACCAGATCCTGCGAGGGCGGATCAGCCGCTTCTGGTCCTGTCATGCTTTGCCTCCTTGCCTGTCAAAGCGACAATAATTTCGCTCAAACGACCCGCGGTCAGCCCATCCGACGCTTCGACCGGCTCGTCCGGGGGCCGGCGTCTGAGAATGGAAAGTGCTGTGCGATGATGTCGAGCCGATTCCTTGTGCTTTCCGCTCCGACGTGCGAGGTTTCCCAGTGCGAAGTGGGCAACAGCGAGGTCCGGATCGAGAAAAACCGCGCGGCGCAACGACGCCGCTGCCTCCTCCAGCATTCCCTGCTCATGAAGGATCGCGCCGTGCAGGTAGTGGTATGTCGGGTTGAGCTTCTCCTTCATTATGGTTTTGTTAGACCATTCAAGAGCATCCTCGAGCTTCCCTTGATTTGCATACGCACGCGCCAGAAGTGACATCGCCGATCCGACTCGGTCGGAACTCAAACGATTGCATTCGAGCGCCGGCAGAAGCCTGTCCACAACTTCTTCGTACCTGCCCTGCTCATGGAGCGCAACCGCTTCAGCGTAGTGGTCGGGCTCTTTAGGAGGGGGCCCCACCTGCGCCGGGGGAGGTTCCTCCTTGGGTAAGACCGGTTCGGCGATGGGAGGCACAACGGGCTCATCGGGCACAAAGATCGGGAATTCGAGGAATGGCGGCACAATGCTCTCCGCCGGCGGTTCGGGCATGGGGTCGAAACTCGAGAAGGCGAACGTCTTGCGTTGTCCCTGGCCGGCTTCGTCCTTCCTAAACAGGATGGCTCCGGGGCAGGTCACCTGTACCAACGCCGGATGACAGATGATAGGCGCCTCGGCCGGACTTACGATAAGCCACCCGCCGTCTGCGAGAAATCGACAGACATTTTCCACCGCCCGCTCCTGAACCTCCGCGGAGAAGTACATCAACACGTTACGGCAGAAGATGACATCCATCGGCCCGCGCTCCCCGCCAGGCAGTTCGAGGATTTCTTTGGCGAGATTGAGGAAGGCGAAACTCACCATCTTCTTGATCCGGGCGTCGATTTCGCTTCCTTCGCCGTTCGTGTTGAAGTACGCTGCCTTGATTTCCTCGGATACAGAGCGGAACGACCATTGGCCGTACACGCCGCGACGGGCCTTTCGGAGAAATGACCTGTTGACGTCCGTAGCCAGAATTGTCAGCTGCCACTGAGTCAGATCGAGAATGAGCCGGCTGAGCAGGATCGCCAACGAGTAAGGCTCTTCACCGGTCGCGCAACCGGCGCTCCAAATCTTGAGCCGGCGCCCGCTATCGCAGCGACGACGGATCAAATCGGGAAAAATATCGTGTTCGAGGACACTGAACAGCCGTTCGTCACGAAAGAAGTGTGTTTCTCCGACGGTGAGATATCCGGCGAGGGTCTCTATGCGAGGCTCGCCCCAAGGCGACTCGAGCAGCCATTCCGCGCACGAGCGCAGATCGTTGAAGCCCAGATCGGCGGCTGCCTTCCGTAACGCGCGCACCACGTCGTCCCGTCTTGACGGAGGATAATGGAGTCCCAAATGCGATTCCACGGCGAGGCTGAGATTTGAAATAAGTTGATCGGATAAAGCCTTAGACATTACGTGCCTCGTGCATCCCTTCAATAGCATAATGGAGCCGTTCTCGGTGCTCGAATGACAGGACTTTGTCCACATTGAGCATGACGATCATACCCTCTTCCAGCTTCGCGACTCCATCGACAAATCCGGTCATAGGCAGCATTCTTTCAGAGCTGACAAACTCATTTGCAGGCATCTCGATGACCGGACTCACCTCGTCCGCGACGAGCGCCACGGTCCGTCCGGCTTCGTTCACGATAATGAACAGATCCTGCAACTCGATTTCACGCTCCGTCACTCCGAGGCAACGTCGGCTGTTAATGACGGGAATAACCCTGCCTTCAATATTGATGACGCCGAGGATCGTTTCGGGGGCGTCGGGCAAACGGGTGATTTCAACCGCCCGGACGATGCGCTCCACCGAGGCGAGGTTGAGGGCGAAGCGTTGTTGGTCGAGCGAGAACACTACGAGTTGATTTATGCCGGCCATGGGTTGTTTCTCCACGTCATGGCAGTCTAACCGTAATTAGACGATCTTGCACTGAGGATAGGAAGCCGAGCTTCGCCGTGGGGGCATGCCGACGCCCACTATTCTTAACGTTCTTGAAGGCGCATAGGTGTGGGTGAGGATCCAACACCGGCGACTTTCCCGGAGTAATCACCCGAGCAGAACACTCATGTGGAGCATCAACGGCAGGCACTCGATTCCCGGCTAGGGGGTTCTCAGCGAAGACCGCTGGTCCTCGACATATTTTGCGTACGATCGGATCACGTCGGATATGATCAGGTTGTACGCGGAACCCACCGGAGCCACGACGATGACCACACATCCGCCGTCCGGCCAGAATATCCGCCGGCACGCAACCGTCATCTCTGTTCCGATGAGTGTAAAAGCGAATTCCGATATTTGTCCGAAGTCGAACCGCACCACGCCTTCTTCCATTTGGCGTTGGGTCGACATAAAAAGTGTGACCAACTCGTCGGGGTCAAAAACGTAGCCGCCGTTGTCCAGAACAAAGCCGTCTTGGTCGGCAAGCACGATCTGCATTGCCAGACCATTCCCGAGTGCTTCCTGCACCTTGCCGTCGAGGATGATCATTCCAGAACGAAGCCCTTGGCCTCCAACTTGGCGGTCAGTTTGCGAAGCATCGCAATGAGAGCGTCTTCGAGGTTGTCGCCCGTGAGGGCGCACGTGGAGAAACCGTCATACTTCTCCAGCCCGAGGTATTCTCTGAGAAATTCCATAGAGTGGATTTCCTCAAGGTCATTCTTGTTGTAGAGAGCAACAATCTCCGCCTCGGACAGGTTTTCCATCTCCTCGACACATTTCCACAGTTCTTGGAGAATTTCCTGGTTACGCTCCAGGGCCTTTTTCTGGGAGTCGATAACGATGAAAATTCCATCCGAGTCGGCCAGCACCTTGGTCCGCGTTCCCTTGTAGTAGTCCTGACCGGTTGCAGAAAAGATCCGTGTCACCACGTTCTGTGAGATCTCTATCGGGGCGAAGTCGAACAAGAGTGTCTGCCCAAATGAGGTCTTCACCTGCCTGAGTTCCTTGACCAGCTTCATTTCATCCGGAATGGCGTGGTAAAACAACCACTCCAGAGCGGTTGTCTTCCCGGCCAGGGCTGTGCCGAAGAAAATTAACTTGAGATAGATCCTGTCTCCAACTACCTTCAAGGGAAATCATCCTTTCTTCTTCTTCTGTTCCAGGAAAGACAAAAGACTGAGCGCTTTCTGTTTTCCGTCCGGTGCAATGGTACGAGGCAGGCGGAGCTTGTGCTCTTCCATGAATCGCTTGCGTGCCTCGGCGGTGGTTTCCATGGCCTCGGAGAGTACGTGCCTGCCGTTCTTGGCAGCCATCCTGATGACGCCCATGGGGGACGTCTTTTCCGCCACAAGCACAAGCGAGCCTCGAGGCATCATTTGCTGGGCAACGTTCAAGCCATCAAACTCGGCAGTCACCAACTCGCAATAGAACTGTCCGAGACCGTCTCCCAATGCCTGATAGCACTGGAACGCGGATGCGAGCATCGCGCCCAGGTCCTCGGGCTCCATGTCAATGTCGCCTTCAAGGGCAATGGGGATCCCGTCACTGTCGATGACCACGGCGGCCTTCAAGCCCGGAACGCTGTCCAGAATGCTCCTGACCGTTTCCGAGATGCTTTTCATGTGGAGTTCACCCCGTAAAGAGCCTCCGGGATTCCCATGGAGGCGTACGAGCGCATTACTGCACCTAGTGTAGAATAACCGCTGTACGGACGCGACAAAAAAAATCGCCCCGGCGCTCCTCTTGGTCGCTTGATCTGAAACTTTCCGGCCGCCGTCCGACGGCGATCGATTCCTGAGTGCCCACATTTTACCCTCATGATTGCGAGAGCGCAAGTTTAGGATGTGTTAGGTCTCCCAAATTGTTTAAATGCGTAGGGTAGGCTTTCCTGTTAACACTCCCGTAGGTTCGCGCGTCGTCTCACCCTGCTCCGGCTATACCTTTACACCTTGTACCGGTGCACCAGATCTTTCAACTGGCTTCCGAGGTCTGCAAGTCTTTGTGCGGATGACTCAAGCAGCGCGGTCCCGTCGAGGGACTGTTTCATGGCGTGCTCGATGCTCGCCATCGCGTTGGAAACTTGATCCACGCCGACCGACTGCTGTTCGCTGGACGCTTCGATTACGCTGGCGACCTGGGATGAAGTCAGTACGCTCTGCGAAAGCTTCGAGATCGACTCGCCGGCGAGCTTCGATTGTTCCACTCCTGCCTGGACCGCTTTTCCGCCCTGCTCTGTAGCCATGACCACGGCGCTTACCCATTTTCTGGTCTCATCCAGGATGGTCCGCACCTGGGCGGTTGCCTGTTTCGACTGGTCGGCGAGGGTCTTGATCTCTTGCGCCACCACAGCGAAGCCCCGACCGTGATCGCCCGCCCTCGCGGCCTCGATGGACGCGTTCACCGCCAGGAGGTTCGACTGGTCAGCCAAATCCTGGACCGACCCGATGATATCTTCAATCGCCTGACTGTGTTCGCTCAACCGTACAACGGTCTCGCCGATCGATTCCATCTGTTCCTTGATGAGGTTCATTCTGACGACGGTATCTTCCGTGGCGCCCTTCCCCGCGCTGGAGATTTCGACAGCCTGCTGGGAGCTTTGAGCGACTTTCTTGGCTTTCTCGCTGGCTAGGCGAGCGGCTTGCCGCACCTGTTCCACCGTTGTCGTGGTTTCGGTCACAGCGGTGGATGTCTCTGCGGTGCTGGTCGCAACCTGTGACACTGTTGTCGAGATTTCCGTAGCGGATTGGCTTAAGATCCCCACCCCTTCCCTGATCCGTGCGATCTGGTTCCGAAGGTTGCCCACCATGAGACGAAACGCGTCGGTAAGCGCCCCAATCTCATCGCTTCGCTTGAAGCTCGGGACACTGACGGTGAGGTCCCCTTTACTCACCTCCGTCGCAATGCTTGCAATGACCGTGATCGGCTTGGCGATTGTCCGTGACAGAATTACAGCAGCTCCAGCCACCACAGCCACGATGAATATGGCCATAAGAGCAATGCGCCATCTCAGGGATCGAATTGATTCGAGCGCTTCCTTTTGGTCAATTTTGGAAATAACAGCCCATTCGAAGTCCGCACCCAGATCGCTCTGGTTGCGAAACCCAACGTCGGCAAACGCCGTGAGAACCGGAGCGCCACGGTAGTCGTACTCTGCAGCTACGGCGCTCTTTCCCTGAAACGCTGCCTTGGAAGACTCGGTCTCAACTTTCTTGTTAAGGACGGCGCCACTCGGCACGAATCGTGAGTGGCTCCGCATGAGGAAATCCTGGCCCACTATGAACGATTCGGTGGAGTTACCCATCATCTGGCTGGAACTGAACAGTGTATTTATCTGTTCAGTGCCCAGTCTCAGCACGAGCACACCCCGAATATTTTTGTTGTCATCCAAAACAGGCACGCCAAGAAAAGCTTCGGCCCTTTTCGTGGCGGGATAAATGGTGAAGTCCACCATCGCCGGCTTGCCGGTCTTGGTTACTTTTTGCCATAGCTTTACCAGGCTGCTGTCCTTAAGTTCGCTTTTGGTGAGCAACACACCGAGTTCGGTTCCTTTCTTGCCCGTGAATATAACGTGCCCGTGTGGTGCGCACAGTATTAAGACGTCGCGGTAACCGGTCGACTCGACGTTATAGATTTTCAGGAAGCTCTCAAAAAGAGGTTGAATTTGTTCGACAATCTTGTTGTACGACTCCGAATTTGTATCGAACGGGGCATCGGATGACGGTCTTTCATCCTCGTGATAGGCCAGAAGCAACCCCGTAGCCGCTCGAGCCGCTTGGGTGTCCGCAAAGAACTTGAGGCTCCTCATGGCGTCGCTGAAATAGGTGAGAAGCTCCGTCCGTCTCAAATCCCGCTCAGCGACAAGCTTGTCGAACTGGGCCTGTTCCAGGGCTTTCCTTGCGCTGTCA
>JAIWNO010000106.1 GCA_020216785.1 Desulfomonile sp. | reverse complement strand
AAAGAAAAGTACCCGATGATGAAGATAGGGATCACCGCCACAGCGACGAATGACGCCACCAACTTGACCAGGATGCTACTGCTGAGGAACTTAGCCATTTCTTCATCCCTCTGCCTTTCGCTCAACTTAACCCGCCCAGCCGGCCCGAACTCGGCGGTATATAAAGAGTTTCGCGCCTCCTGTCTTTACCCCTTTGACCGCCAGCGCTAATCCGCATCGTTCCGGAGGTCGCAAAACATTGGCCGTCCGCGACATCGTCCCGAGTGCGCCGGTGGGTCCCATCTCGCGGGCCACGATTTTCCAGGCAAAGCACGAATTGATTACTTGTCTGTCTCTTGCGGTCGACTGAAAGATAGATGCCGACTTCGGCACGAAGGAAAATGGTCTTCTGTGCCGGTGCGACCGCGTCGATCCTCGCCTCTAGGTGACCGTTGCGCTTCTGCAGTTTAATGCAATTACACGAAGCGGGACCCTGGATCCAAGATCGGACAGTCGAGGCGGCTTGATCTGAAGGTGACGCCAATTCTCGTGCCTAGGTGCCTTCAAGTCAAGGGGAAAAATCTGAGGCGAGTGCCGGAAAAACGGATGCTGACATTCCGACATGAATGTAGCAAGAAAAAAGATAACCTACCGTATGGTAGGAAGTTCCAAATCCTTTGCCACCTCGTAAATTGATAACATTGTACGATCACACAACTTCTAACAACCATACTCCAGTGGCACGCTGCTTGCTTACCCAAGAGAGGGAACTTCGACTCCGAATGGTCCGTAGTGCGTCCTCTCACACAATGAACGCAAAGATGACGGCAATGAACGCCATTGCTACTATTTAGGAAAGCCGGGCGGATGTTCAGGAGTCGGCATCTTCAATTCTTGAAGGTGAATTCGAATCATGCATGACAAGCTCAATGAGCTTAAACTCAAGGTACTTTCTCATATCAGCCAGATCGTCGGGCAGGCGTTGGACCTCGATCAAACTCTGGAAATAATCCTGGGGATCCTGTCCGAGCACCTGGCGATGCAGCGTGCCACCATCACGCTTATGGACGAGGAGCGCAACCGTCTCGGTATTCGGGCGTCTCACGGACTCACTCCCGACGAGAAGGGCCGTGGTGTATACCGGTTGGATGAAGGAGTGACGGGCCATATATTCCGCACCCGTCGGCCCTTCGTGGTGCCCGACATACGCAAGGAGCCGCTCTTTCTGGACAAAACCCGCTCCCGCAAGATCGAGAAGCGCAGGATTGCCTTTATCGGCGTGCCAATTATTCTCCACGGCCACCCGATTGGTGTGTTGAGCGTGGATCGACTCTTCGGCGAGGACGTTACCTTTGAGGAGGACGTTGAGTTTCTCACGATCCTTGCGGCCCTGGTGGCACAGTTCGTGAGCCTCAACGATCGGGTGCGGGCGCGGGAGGACAGGCTGATCCGGGCCAATCGATCCCTCAAATCCGAGCTTTCCGAGAAGTGCACGAACTTCTTCGCGTCCGCGATGAGTCCCGCGATGGCTCAGGTTCAACAACTCATTCGAAAAGTCGCCCCCACAAAAGCATCGGTGCTGCTTCTTGGCGAATCTGGGACCGGAAAGACCCTGGTCGCACAAATCATTCACGAATTGAGCGATCGGGTCGGATTTCCTTTTGTGAAAGTGAATTGTGCCGCCTTGCCGAACACGCTTTTGGAGTCGGAGCTTTTCGGGTACGAAAAGGGTGCATTCACCGGCGCGTCTGAAACACGGCCCGGTCGCGTAGAGCAGGCCAATGGTGGAACAATGTTCCTCGACGAAATCGGCGAACTCTCCCCGGCGCTTCAAGCCAAACTGCTCAGGTTCCTTCAGGAGCGGGAATTCGAGCGCCTCGGCAGTAACCGCACCCGGTCCGTAGACGTGAGGATCATCGCAGCGACCAACAAAGATCTTGAGGCGGAGGTGAAAAAAGGCAACTTCCGCGAAGACCTCTATTATCGACTCAACGTGTTTCCTATCAAGGTACCGCCGCTGCGGGAGCGCCGTGAAGATATCGCGTCTCTGGTGGGGTTCTTTACGGACAAGCTGTGCAGAGAGTACGGGTGCTCGATTCGGTTTACGTCAACGGCTATGCATGCACTCACAGAGCATACCTGGCCTGGAAACGTTCGAGAAATGGAAAACCTTATCGAACGACTCGCAATCATGGTCGATGGTGGAGACCTCGACGCGGAAAATCTGGCGCCGTACGTGTCCATGGACGACACCGGCGGAGATTCGGTGAGATTCGGGCAGGGCGCGTCGCTCAAGGAGATCGAAAAGCGAAACGTGCTCGCTGCGCTGGAGCGCAATCGCTGGAAACTGTCCAGAGCGGCAGGCGACCTGGGAATAACTCTTCGTCAGATGGGGTATCGCGTGAAGAAATTCGGCTTGGAAGAACTGGTAAGGGATCGGAAACACGCACTGAAATGACATGAGCTTTTTCCGGCACTGAGATTACAAACCCCAGCCACCCTAAACAAATGGCGCACCTTAGAAAATGTACATGGTACGCCCCAGAACGCGGAATCGAAGCGCTTTCGGGATATCCTATTTGACTTATCATACTGACCGATGGTATGTTTTTCTTATCGCTTCGTACTGTGACCTTGTCCAAGATCTAGGGAACTTGGATAGGGAGAAGTCGAAGTGTTGGTTGGCAGTGATGTCGGCCGCGAGAACGTGAATAGGGCGCCACATCTCAAGGCTGGGTGGTGCACGAAATGATCGAGTTGGCGAACGAATTTCAACTCTTCCTCAAGAAATCATGACATTCCTCGGCCGGTTGATCGAACGATTTCGAGAAGTTACCTATTCCACGCTCCGCGACAGTCGTGGCTTATCGGAACGCGGGATCCTCATCTTCCAGCATACTTCAGAAGTGATCAGGGCAGAGTCTCTGCTCAAGGCCGCAGGCCTCGATGTGGCCGTAAAGGGGCCACCGCCCGAAGTGCGCACTGGTTGCGATCTTGCCATCGAGTTTCCGATCGTCTCGGAGTTGAAAGCCAGACGGATTCTCTCGGACGCGCGAATCCGGCCCATCATGGTGTTGCCGTTGCAGGACCTCCTCCTGGAACCGGTAAGCCTCTTTCAAATCAAGGACTTTGGCACCCACTTGATGGTGCGGGCGGCCAACATGAAGATCACCGTGTCCAAGGACGATCTGGAAATCGTCAACGTGTCAGGTGGAGGATGCCCCGACGTGCCGTTTCTTGCAGATCAACTGGTCGGCCGAGGTCTTTACGACGCGCCTGAGCCCCGGACCCATGGGCAAACCCTCTGCGGGTACGCTCTCCAACTCGCGTACGAGGAACTGAAGCGACAATGTCCTGGCTGATCGTCGGAACCATTCCGTACGAGGGGTTCCCTCTTGTAGAAGCTTCCTGTGCGCTGACAAAAGACTCCGTCCGCCTTGGGGATCGCGCGGTGCGGGTTGTGCGGGGAACTGCCGCGTTGGCCG
Organism: Desulfomonile sp.; assembly: GCA_020216785.1. Taxonomy (GTDB): domain Bacteria; phylum Desulfobacterota; class Desulfomonilia; order Desulfomonilales; family Desulfomonilaceae; genus JAIWNO01. Next base: position 6,536 of record JAIWNO010000106.1, on the reverse strand, counting down.
CGGCGGCATGTCTCACTGTGGAGGTGCTTGGAATCCAGCCGCCAACGGTACTCCTCGCCGGAGACATCGGCCGCGGCGACGGAAGCACCTCAGTGTATCGCCGTATGGTAGATCGGGTTGGAGAAGTCAATGAGCGTCTGATCGTGTTTCACTATCTCATGCCCGACGTCCGGTGGCATGACAGGATATTGATGGCCCTCGAGGAACTGGCGGAGAAGCCCGTGCTCGTCGCCGATGCGGGTTACATGTATGTTGCGAAGATGAGCGGGTCTGCACCGTCGTATGACCTGTTTACTCCCGACGCGGGGGAAATCGCCTTCCTCGCTGACGAGAATGCTCCCCACCCCTTTTACACCAGAGGTTTCCTGCTCCAAGAAGAAGAGCGTGTACCCGAACTGATCAGCCGTGCGTACGAACACGAAAATGCGGCTCGATACCTTTTGGTGAAAGGACGCAGCGACCTGATTGCGTCCAAGGACGGTATCCTTGCCGAAGTCGTTGAGCCCTGTGTCGATGCGATGGAGCCCATCGGCGGCACCGGCGACAGCCTCACAGGTATCGTAGCCGCTCTTCTCGCCGCGGGAAAAGCGATCCCCGAGGCGGCATTCCTCGCAGCGAAGACCAACCGTCTCTTAGGCAGTCTCAGTAATCCCACACCCGCCTTCTCGGTCGCGGATCTCCTGCCGGCCTTGCCCAATGCGCTTGAAATGGCCCTATCGCATTAGAACTATAGTTTTGCCTTTTCGCAAGGTTCAGGTTGGCGCCTCGCTCGTAATGACACGCTCGAACCTGTCATCGCAAGGAGCAGAGCGACGAGGCAGTCTCCAGCGACAACACACGTCTCACCATATTTGTGAAATATAGTGGTTGCCAAAAATAATTTCCGATTGATTTCTCCAGGGTGTCGGAGGACCCGTTCACTTCGAGCGACACAAGGCCCTCGAATCCTCGTTCACGGGACTTTTCAACATCCACCAAAAGACCTGCGATTCGGTCAGACCTTTTGGCAACTGCTATAAGATGCCTTAGACTCTTTACCAGGAGTGCGCAATGGCTCTGTTAGGACACGCCTCGACGCATGGCAAGGGAGGCCGGCACGAGGCAGGCTTGCACCGTCCGCAGTCGTCCTTGATCTTGTTATGCTTGTGCTTACGAACAACGACAATGGGGCCGTCACGGAAGGGATCGTTGGGGTCCTCGTCAATTACTTCGAGCACTTGCCCAGGGCAGACTCCTACACACTCTCCGCACCCGTCGCACTTGTCGGTGTCAACGGTAATGAAGTAGGCCCCGGAACCATCGCTATATCCATAGCTTGCCAGCACGTTATCTCCATGTGCCATGAGTTGCCCCGAGTCGATACTCCCGAGGGTCGTGGAGCAGCGAGGAGACCGATCGGTATCAGGTCTTGCGACTTTTGCCTTTCCGACATAAGGCCAGCCCGAACAGCGCGGCGCCTATAGCGCCCGCCAACTGGGTGTCGTACGTGGTTTTAAGCGGCTCAATGCCCATAAGCTTCCTGAGCCGTCGCGTAACCCCGATATTTTTGGCGATGCCGCCGGTGACAGCGAACTCACGCTCTATGCCCACCCGCTCGAGGAGGGAGTAAATGCGCTCGGCCATGGCTGCACAGTACGCGGCAAGCACTTCGTTCACCGCCCATCCTTTGCGGAGCAGGTCTGTTGCCTCAGATTTCGCGTATACTACGCAGGTGCTCGAAACGGGCGGAGGCTCCTTGTCCACCTCGAACGACCGGGCACCCACGTCGCCAATGGGAACCCCCAACAGGTCTGAGAACACCTCCATGCCTCGGCCGGTGCCGGCCGCACACTTGTCGTTCATGAGGAAATTGGTTACCTTGCCCGTGTCGTCGCAGCGGATCGCCTTTATATCCTGGCCCCCAACGTCAAGCACCGTACGAACCGCGGGACCGTACATGAAGTTTGCGCCTTTCGCGTGGCACGCGATTTCGGTGACAGTCCGGTCGGCCATTGGGACGTTGACTCGTCCGTAGCCTGTGCCGATGAAGTAATGGACTTCCTCCTGAATCAGGTCCGTCTTCTCGAGCGCGAAGTTGAGCGCGTCCTGAGCGCTGGTTTGGCTGTCGGAGCCGGTCCGACGGTTGCCGTACGCATACAGCACGCCGTCCGCCATGATCACAGCCTGGGAACTCACAGAGCCGACGTCAATTCCGCCGGTGAGGAATTGAGCTTCCTGCCACCTAATATCCGGGTTCACCCAATTGGATTCCGTCCACCTCCAAAATTCCGGCCCCTTGTCGTCTGACATCCTATATCCTCCGATCCCGCAAGCGTCCGAGCATTATCTTCCATGCTGAGCCGCTACAATCGCCGCCCCTGTTGCAGCGCCAAATTCGGGCTTCTCCGGAATGCACACCCGATCAACGTGAAGCTCCCGTTTTAGCGCTTCGATGAACCCAGGATTGTAGGCAACGCCACCCATTATCACCACGTCAGGATTGACGCCAATCCGCCGAATCAAGGACGCAATTCGGCCTGCCATCGCATCGTGGATGGCGCGGCTGATGTCTTTCTTGGGTGTCCTTGCATGGATGAGGCCAACGACTTCGGATTCCGCGAAGATCGCGCACTGAGCGTTCATAGGAATGCTCTTCTCGGACGTCAGAGCCAGTGGGCCGAGTTCTTCCAATTTCGTCTCGAGAGCCCGCGACATGGCCTCGATAAATGCGCCCGCTCCCGCAGCGCACTTCTCATTGACGGCAAAATCTTCGACTGATCCGTTCTCGTCAAATTTGACGGCTCGGGTTTTTTCCGCGCCGACGTCCGCCGCTGTATGGGCTCCACGAAAGAAATAGGCGGCCGATGCAGCTATTGACTTGATATCGTTGACCTTTATGTCGGCTTCTTCGATCGACATGGCTCCCGAACCGGTCCCTCCAATGTGGTCGAGTTGCTCCCGGTCAAGCTTTGCATCTTCAAGGGCCGCTGTAAGGGAAGCTTTCACCGCCTCCCGTTGATCGAATCCGGTGGGAGCACTAGCCCTGCCGATGATTGTGCCGTCTTTCATGATGATCGTCTTCGTATTCTTGGCCCCGCAGTCTATTCCTGCAGTGATCATGTGCGTTCTCCTTGGGAGCGACAGCGGCCGGCAGCCGCCCCTGTTGCAGCGATATTCGGCTGGTTGCTCCGAAATTCTTCAGTCCACCGACAACCGGCAGCAATTCCAACCACTTAGGCCTACCTTTCTGATGACTAGGAGACATCCAACTCCAAGCTCAAACGCCTGGACGGCACAAATCCGCTGCGCTGGAAAAACGTTAGGAGATTCCTGTCATTCCAATCGACCAGCGTGTGGATGGTGGTCACACCCAGTTTACCGACCTGATCGACGAACTGTTCCAGCAGTCGGGACGCTACTCCCTTTCCAACGGCCATGGGATGGACACCGATTGTGTCGATTGTCGCGGTGGTTTCGGGAATGCCGAACTCACCCGTGTACAATGTGCCGATCATGAATCCTACGATCCGGCCCTCAACCTCGGCTACCAGAGAAGTATTGATTCCCGCGCCTTTCGTAGCCGCCCCAAGCTTTTCCTTGTAGTATTCCCGTCTTTCCCTCCCGAAGTACAAATGGTCGATGGAAACGATAGCGTCGACGTCTTGCTCGGTCATGGGTCTAATTCGCAAGGATTCCGGGGCGATTCTTTTCGTCGTCATAGCTCAACCCCCAATTCCACAGGTGACGCAAGCCGGGCCCTGGTGGGACGGCGTTCCGGAAGCTTTCGATAACGATTGTGGATCCAAAGCCCAATTTTTATTTTCCCACATGCGTGACCGCCGAAGCAATATGAAGTCTTTCAATAACCAAAGCACTCACTTGCTCGGGCATTCTTCTCATTTGGAATAAGGGGCCACTGACCACGGAAACCGCCGAGATCGCCGAGATCATTGCAACCGGCAGATGCAAAACCAGGCGCTTAGGGTGGTTTTCCCCCAGCCAAACAGGGTCATTCCCACGAGAACCTCGGCCTCCTGCGCTTACGAACAGGGTTCGTGCCAACCGACTTCCGAGGAAAGGTCACGAATCTCGTGAGAGCTTTCGTCTATGAATCTCCGTCCTTTCCTTGACATCCACGCGCTCGTTCTCTACATCTGAGGTGTTGCGAAAACAACTCCAACGAGTGCGAATCATGACCCGTCCCCCAGGGGAAAAGCCGCCATCGCGCGGCAGCGACGACCGATTCATCCCTGTTGAGGAAGTGAACCTTGCCCAGGCGGAAATCCTCGGAGAATACGTCTCGGACAGCCCGGAATTTGAGGCCCTCCACTTTCCCGTAATTCGCTATGAGAAAAGACGAGCGCGGGGACCAATACGCTCGACAGAGCCGAGGCTCAAGCCGTCATTGACCCCTTCAGAAGCAATCCTTCGGAGCAGAACGCCCAAAATTATAAGGAGAGCCGCTCGGCCGTTGCTGGAGGCGCCCCTGGCTTTTCCGGTCATTGGCCAGCAGGGGCCACCGCTCCCCATACTTTTCATTTCAGCGGTGGTTCTCCTGGCGTTGGCGCTGTAGCGCCCGTGCGGCAGCGACCAGTTGGCCGGGGGGCCTCGCCACCCCTTTCTGAATGCTGTGACGAGTGCTGTCTGAAGGTTCCCGGTGAATTAGCAAGGGAGGCTCCCAACCGGCCGTTAGCCCGGACGGGCACAGAGGCCGGCCCTTCTTCGAGAACGAGCTTGGTGTCCTTACTGAGTCCAGTCAGGGCACTGGAACGGGACGTCCCTGTTTGGCTCGGAAGGCTTCTTGCATCGGCTGGAGGTCAGGCACAAGACCGCTGGTAGGCACACAGTCCGGACAGGGGAGTACCCAATTGCGCGAGAATTTGGGGATCGCGTCGAAGTTGTAAGGTGGGTCCGGATCCGCTGCGACAGCGTTCATGGGATCATACGCATAGAGAGGAAAGATGCCGGAGGCGTCGGCAAACGAGGAGCCGAGAATGAGAATTACGAGCACAATGAGGGGAATACGGACGGACATGGTTACCTCCATGGGATCTTCCTTTTGTAGTGTACCAAATTAGTCCTGATATGTCAATATTTTTGCTAATAGATATCAAACACTATAGCGGACAACTGAGAAATAGCTTTAATCCTTTTCATTTTTTTGTTGACTTGAAATCCCAGCGGGCTATATTTAATATTTTACGGTGAACCGAACGACCTTGGAATACCATGAGAATTCGCATCGACGAAATACCCAGGAAAGGCCTGTCGGTCGAGTTCACCGATGATGAGGAGCTCCTGGCACAAGCTCTTGCTGCTACCTCCCTTCCCCCTGGTGTTCAGATCGATCCCAGGCTGACCGGGCGGTTCACAATCGCCCGCCGGAAGGGTGAGCTTTTTTTCGAGGCCGCGATCGATGCGGCTATGCGTTTGCAGTGCTCCCGCTGTCTTACGGAGTTCCGGCAGCCGGAGCGGGTCGATATCGACCTTGTGGTGCGGCAACGGACAAGTCCCGAGCAGGACATGAACGCGGAATTCGTCGATTCCGAAGCGGAAGCGTTTTTTATCGACGGCGACGTCATCGACCCGGGAGAGATCATCCTGCAGGAGCTGTTGCTGAATGTGCCGATGAAGCCTTTGTGCAAAGAGGATTGTCCAGGCTTATGCCCCACGTGTGGACGGCCGAAAGGCTCACCGCAGTGCACTTGTTCCGAAGAGCGGCGCGTGGATCCTCGATGGGCCGCTCTTGAAAGATTGAAGGAGAAGATCACCCCCTGACGCGCTACGAGCGACGAAGGGACGACCCATAAAGGAACCCACATGGCAGTACCGAAGAAACGTGTTTCCCGCACCAGGCGGGACAAGCGACGCACGCACAAGAAGCTGACAGCGGTGCAGTTTGTGGCGTGCAGCAAGTGCGGGGAACCGACCATGCCCCACAGGATTTGTCCCTCGTGCGGCGCATACAAGGGCCGCACGGTCGTCGAAACCGAGGCGTAACCCCGGACCGCATGGCATTGGCATCCTCTTCGGCCAAGCACGGAGCAGTAGCTCTGATATTTCCCGGACAGGGCTCCCAATTCGCGGGAATGGCGCGGGAGCTTGTCCGCGACAGCCCCCGTGCAAGAGAGATTTTCCGCTTGGCTGACGAAGTCCTCGGGTATGGCCTCACAGATGTCATGCAAGCCGATGACGGGACTGATCTCAACCGGACGGTCCACACGCAACCGGCGATATTCGTGCAGTCGATAGCCCTCCTGGAGTGTCTTCGGGAGCGTTGCTCTCTCAACGTGGCGATGGCCGCGGGGCATTCTCTGGGCGAATATACAGCGCTCGTCGCTGCCGGAGCGCTCGCGTTCGAGGAGGCGCTCGACGTAATTCGGGTGCGCGCGCGCGGCATGGACGAAGCCCAGCCTCCAGGCTCGTGCTGCATGGCGGCGCTCGTAGGCGTCTCCAGGCAGGATGCGGTGGAACTGATCGCGCAAGTGCGCGGAGACGATGTACTGGAGGCTGCGAATTTCAATGCACCGGACCAAGTAGTCGTTTCCGGCCACGTC
>JAIWNO010000105.1 GCA_020216785.1 Desulfomonile sp. | reverse complement strand
GCCGCCGTGGACCGCGCGCTGGAAGCGTGCAATCAGATTAAGAGGGCGCGCGGAGTGAAGCTGTCGGTCTCATCCGCGTTTCATACGTCCTTGATGGAGCCTGCCCGACAGTCCCTCGCGAGGCGGCTGGAAACAGTCGCGCTCAGAGAGCCGGTTTTTCCTGTGGTGGCAAACGTGACGGGCGAAATGTATCCTTTTCCCGATGGGGCCAAAAAATTGATGGTTGATCAGGTGGTGAGCCCGGTGTTATGGGAAGAGTGCGTCCGAACGATGCGCGATTCGGGCGTGGAGGTTTTCGTGGAGGTGGGGCCCGGCAAGGTGCTGACGGGATTGCTTCGGCGCATAGATAAGACCGTTGCAGCGGTTAACGTGAGCGGCTTGGCAGACGTGGCATCCTTAGCGGAGGGCCGCGTATGAGTTCCCGCGTAGCGGCTGCTCTCTCTCTTGAGGGCAAGACTGCGCTTGTGACGGGAGGCTCCCGAGGAATCGGCAGGGCAATTGCCATAGCTTTGGCCTCAGCCGGAGCGTTCGTGGCTGTGAACTACCGCACGAGCGAGGCGGCAGCGCGAGAAACTGAGGAGCTTATTGCTGCGCAGGGCGGAGTATGTATGTGCGCCCGCTTTGACGTAGCCGATCCGGCGGCCGTCGAGAGCGGCGTTGACGCGGTTCTCGCCGCGAGAGATCGAATTGACATTCTGGTGAACAACGCGGGAATCACTCGCGATGGGCTCATCGGCAGGATGAAGGACGATCAGTGGCAGGACGTGCTGGAGACAAACCTCCGGGGTGCGTTCAACGTCTGTCGCGCGGTAACCAAGAGCATGATCCGTCACCGATCGGGTCGTATTGTGAATGTTGCCTCTACTGCCGGCGAAACCGGTAACGCCGGGCAGGTGAACTACGCGGCGGCAAAGGCTGGGCTCATTGGCTTCACCCGTGCGCTCGCAAGAGAACTGGCCCCGCGAAACATCCTGGTGAACGCGGTTTCGCCGGGTGTCGTCGTGGGCGGTCTGAGCGAGAAGTTAAGCGATGAGCAAATGGAGGCGATCCGGACGTATATTCCACTCCGTAGGCCGGGCACACCGGAGGAGGTAGCCCATGCTGTTCTCTTCTTGAGTTCGAGCATGGGTGATTACATTACCGGCCAGGTGATCCGGGTTAACGGCGGGCTGTACATGTAAAAGCGCTCAATGCAGTGCTCACGAGACCCGGCACACCGGAGCGCGTAATACCGAGTGTGAGACAAACGCTGTCCAGCGACTACTGTACCCTTCCTCAAGGGAATGGTGGACGCAAAACGTTTTGGAGGACACCCGACATGGACGATGTGGAACGCAAAGTCATCGACCTCATTGCCGAGGTGCTGGTGGATGTTAACAAGGAAAACATCCAGCTCGACTCGAAGATCGTCGAGGACCTTGGGGCCGAGTCCCTGGATATTTACGACATGATTGCGCTGTTGGAGGATGAATTCGGCCTGGAGATCAACGACGAAGAGGTCGAGAAAATCCAGACGGTCAAGGACGTGGCGAGTTTCATCAAGGCCGCCGGCAGAGCATAAGCCCGCTTGGCCGTTCCAGGCTCGTCGGAGGAATCGGTGCGACGCAAGGTTGTCGTCACAGGAATGGGGATGGTCACCGGCCTGGGCAACGGAGTACCGGCCAACTGGGCAGCGGTGAAGTCCGGGCGCTCGGGCATTGGACCGATCACCCTTTTTGACGCGAGCAGGCATCGGACGAGAATTGCGGGAGAGGTGCGAGGCAATTTCGACCCAGCGGGCTACATTCACGAAAAGGAAGCCCGCCGCATGGACAGGTATCAGCACCTCGCTATGGTAGCCGCGTACGAGGCGATAAATGATGCCCGGCTTCCCTACCCGCCTTCGGAGCCATATCGCTGCGGCGCTGTAATTGGATCGGGCATGGGCGGACTCGCGTCGATTGAAGACGGCTTCCGATCAGTAGAGCAAAAGGGTCCCAAAGGTGCGCACCCGATGGTGATTCCCATGTCGGTCATCAATCTCGCTCCGGGAATGATGTCCATCCGATTCGGATTCAAGGGCCCGAACTTCGGAGTTGTCAACGCGTGCACGTCCGGAACGTCCGCGATAGGTGAGGCCTACCGGATCGTTCGGGAGGGACGCTCCGACGTGATGCTCACCGGCGGGACCGAAGCCGTGATCACGCCGCTGTCTATCGCTGCGTTCAACGCGCTGAGAGCGCTCTCGGTGCGTAACGACGAGCCGGAGAAAGCATCGAGACCCTTCGACCGGGATCGCGACGGCTTTGTGATCGGAGAAGGAGCCGGGATTCTTGTGCTTGAGAGTGAAGATCACGCCTTGGCCCGCGGGGCCTTGATACATGGCGAAATCGCTGGGTACGGCGCGACCGACGATGCGTTTCACGTGGTCATGCCGGCTTCGGACGGTGAAGGTGCCTACTACGCCATGAGGTTTGCGTTGGAAGACGCCGGAGTCGATCCGAGCGAAATCGGGTACATCAACGCTCACGGGACTTCCACGGATCTCAATGATAAAATGGAAACTATGGCGATAAAGCGCCTGTTCGGACCGTGTGCCGAGAAGGTCGCAATCAGTTCCACCAAGTCCATGACCGGCCACCTCATTGGTGCCGCGGGCGCAGTAGAGGCGATATTTTCGATCATGGCGATCAAGGAGGGGATCATTCCCCCGACGATCAATCTCGAAAATCCCGACCCTGAGTGTGATCTCGACTATACACCCAACGAGGCGGTTTCCCGGCAGATAGCGTACGCGCTTTCCAACAGCTTCGCTTTTGGTGGGCAGAACGCAAGTCTCGTCTTGAAACAGGTATAAGTGTGATGCGAACCATTCTTGTAGGTTCCGATCATGCGGGCTTCGAGCTGAAAAATGTGCTTAAGGACGTCCTCACTGCGCGGGGCCTTCAGGTCATCGACGTGGGATGCGACTCCGAGACTTCCTGCGATTATCCGCTCTTTGCCCAAGACGTAGCGCGACGGCTCACCAGCGGCGAGGCTTCAATGGGCGTACTCGTCTGTGGAACCGGAATCGGGATGTCCATTTCAGCGAACCGGTTTCGAGGAATCCGTGCCGCTCTGTGCACGAGCGAGTTTCATGCGCGTATGAGCAGGGCGCATAACGACGCAAACGTTCTCGTTCTTGGCGGTCGAGTCACGGGTAGCGGACTGGCCAAAGCGATCCTCGAGGCATGGCTTGATACTCCTTTCGAAGGAGACCGACATAAACGCCGCGTCGATCAGATTGACGCAATGTAGGAATGAAGAGATTCATGGAAACATCATGAGTTCCCTGAAAAAAACCGACCCCGAAATATACGGGGTAATACTGAAAGAAAAAGAGCGACAGCAGAACCGTCTTGAACTGATCGCCTCGGAGAACTTTACTTCCCGTGCGGTCATGGAGGCTCAAGGGAGCATCCTGACCAATAAGTATGCCGAAGGATATCCCGGCAGACGCTACTACGGCGGATGCCTCCACGTAGACGTTATCGAGGAGGTCGCCCGCAGGCGCGCCTGTGAGCTGTTCCATGCGGAGCATGCAAACGTTCAGCCTCATTCGGGCAGCCAGGCAAATATGTCCGTGTATTTCACGGCCATGAAGCCGGGCGACACGTACCTCGGCATGGACCTGTCCCACGGCGGCCATCTGTCGATGGGCCACCCCAAAAGCTTCTCAGGCATCATTTACCAGGTAGTCCCGTACAACGTGCGGCGCGATACGCACTTAATCGACTACGACCAAGTCCGGGACCTCGCGCGAGCGCATCGCCCCCGGATGATCATCGCAGGCGCCAGCGCATACCCCCGCGTAATCGACTACGCGACCTTCGGTGAGATCGCTCGCGAAGTGGGCGCAGTCCTCATGGCGGACGTCGCGCACGTGGCCGGACTCATCGTTGCCGACCTGCATCCGTCCCCAGTTCCGCATGCGGATTTCGTTACGAGCACCACGCACAAAACTCTGCGCGGCCCTCGAGGCGGCATTGTGCTGTGCCGCAGGAAACACGCTGCGAAGCTCGATTCGTGCATATTCCCCGGCATGCAAGGAGGCCCGCTAATGCACGTGATCGCTGCCAAGGCGGTCGCGTTCGCTGAGGCCCAAACGCCGGCGTTTCGTGAGTATCAGAGCGAAGTTCTCCGGAATGCGAAAGTGCTGGCCGAAGCGCTCATTGAGCACGGATTTACCCTGGTGTCCGGCGGTACGGACAACCACTTGGTTCTCATCGATCTTACCGGGATGGGAGTCAACGGAGCGGAGGCCCAGGAGATACTTGAACAGGCTGGAATCACCGTAAACAAGAACACGATACCCTTCGATCCGCTACCACCGACGAAGAGTTCCGGTATCCGCCTGGGCACTCCTGCGGTCACCACCCGCCGGATGGGACCCGACGAAATGAGGCTCATTGCGTCTTTCATGGCGAAAGTCTTGACAAACCCGTCGGACGAGCAGATGATCGCCCGAATTCGGCGCCAGGTGACCGAGCTGTGCGACCGATTTCCGTTGTATGCCAACAACGGAGATGGACAAGTCTGATGACCAAAGCGGGGTGGACGTTGCTCACTTGGGATCGGCTACCGGGAAAACGACGATTTGAACTGGATTTCCCGCTGGCGTTCTGGTTTGCCGGGTTGTGGCTCTTCCTCAAGAGCTTTCTCTGTCTCTGCTATCTGTACATGATCGGACTGGAGCCGCCCCCGTATTCCTTGTCATCTCGGGTGGAGATTGGGTACTTTGCCGTTGCCTTCGGCCCGGCGCTCTGGTTGGCAATCTCTCTCTGGAACGGGAACAAGGGAGCGCTCAAGCCGGCCATTGTTTTTTTTATCGTGGATACCCCCCTGCTCTTTTTTCATGTTCTGAACGTCTCGAGGAGCGGGGGCATGGAGTCGGGGCTCATTACAATGATTCTCGAGTACGGGAGCCTCGCGCTCAATTTCGTCTCCTTGGGCTGGCTCCTCAGCTATCTTGCCTACCAACGCGGCCTCGAGACGTAACCTCGCGGACCTTTCCGCTCCAATAATTCTGTAAGGAGTTTGCGGTATGAGCGACGAGTACGATGTTGAACTTACCGAAGAGCATATTATGCTCCGGGACATGGTACGTAAGTTCGCTGATCGAGAAATTGCGCCGGTCGCGGACCGGGACGAGAACGATCACCGTTTCCAGCGGGAACTGGTAAACGGCATGGCCGAGTTGGGCTTGTTCGGCTGCCCCATTCCCGAAGAGTATGGCGGCAACGGCATGGGATACCTGGCTCATGCCATCGTCACCGAGGAGATCGGAAGAGTATCCGGATCATTGCGTGTGGCGTTCAACATGCAGACCATGGGGACCGCTCTTTCGATCTACAAGTGGGGGAGCGAAGAGCTCAAGCGCAAGTATATCCCTGAACTTATGTCCGCGAGGATGCTCGGCTGCTTCGGAATCACGGAACCCGACGCGGGATCGGATACCGCGGCTATGGCTACTACTGCGGTAAGAGACGGGAATCATTACATTATCAACGGACGCAAGATGTGGATCACATGGTGCCCGGTTGCGGACATGGCCGTGATCTTCGCGATGACGGACCGCAAGGCCAAACACAAGGGCATGAGCGCCTTTGTGATGGACATGCACTCTCCGGGCGTGAACACCATCGACATCAAGGACAAATTGGGGCTGTGGGCATGCCCAACCGGCGAGATCATCATGGAAGACGTGAAGGTCCCAGCCGGAAACCTGCTCGGCGAGGAAAACCGCGGCTTCGGGTACCTCATGCAGGAACTCGCAAGCACGCGGCTTACCGCCGCGGCCGGCGCAGTGGGAACATGCCAGGCGGCCGTAGATGAAGCAATCAAGTATGCCACCGAACGGAAGCAGTTCGGAAAGCCGATTGCCGAGTTTCAGATGGTCCAGGAAGTGATCGCCCGCATGGTAGTGGAGACTGAGGCGGCGCGCGCCTTGGTGTGGCGTTGCGCCATTCAGAAAGATCGCGGACTAATCAACAACGTGCGCGAAACGGTGATCGCCAAGTTTTACGCGTGCAGAGCCGCGGACGAGGTTCCGAACCTCGGTCTGGAAGTCCTCAGCGCGTACGGCTATTCCAACGAGTATCCTATTGCGCGCATTTTGAGAGACGGCAAAGTGTATAAAATCCTCGAGGGCGCGACGAACATCATGAAGATGATCATTGCCACTGACGCCCTGGGAATCAAGAAAGCCAACCGCTAATGCCACACGGGCCGACGGTTCCCCCGAACCGTCGGAAAGAAAAATCGGAGCAAACGAGGATCGAGGGCGCCGCCGATAGGCGAATTCAACCTTTGGTCCTCTTTTTTTCGACATTGGGAGTTCATGGCATTCGGATTCGAGGTCACGGCAAGGGACCGACGCAGTCAAGCCCGGCTCGGGCTGCTGAAGACCTCTCACGGTGAGGTAGCCACACCGGCCTTCATGCCTGTGGGCACGAGAGGGGTGGTCAAGACCCTCGCTCCCGAGGAGGTGTGGGGCCTTGGCTACCGGATGGTGCTGGCCAATGCTTACCATCTCTATCTTCGCCCCGGACACGAGACTATCCGGCGCCTCGGCGGCCTGCACCGGTTCATGAACTGGCCCGGCGCTATTTTGACCGACAGCGGAGGCTTTCAGGTCTTTAGCCTGACCCGGCTGCGGAAGGTCACCGATGAAGGGGTGATCTTTCAGTCGCACATCGACGGCAGCTCCCACTTATTCACGCCGGAACTGTGCATGGAGGTGCAAGAGGCGATCGGATCCGATGTCATCATGTGCTTGGATGACCTGACGGGATACCCGGTCTCGTGGGAAGAAGCGCGTGCGGCTTCGGAAAGGACCACCGCGTGGGCGCGGCGGTGTCGTGAGGCAAAAAAAGGGGTTGACCCTGGTTTGTTCGCCATAGTACAAGGGTCGGTGTTCTCGGATCTGAGGCGCCAGAGTGCGGAAAGCCTCACGTCTCTGGACTTTGACGGGTATGCGATTGGCGGCTTGAGTGTCGGGGAGCCGCGGCAAACCATGGTGGAGATGATCGAGGCGACCGCGCCGCTCTTGCCTGAGTCGCGTCCCCGGTACGTTATGGGCGTTGGTACCCCGCAGGACATCGTGGATGCAGTGCGGCTGGGGGTTGACCTCTTCGACTGCGTTCTCCCGACGCGTAATGCACGCAACGGGACCCTGTTCACCTCCGTGGGGTCGGTGAACATTCGCAATGCCCGCCACAAGGACGACGCCGGTCCGGTCGATCCGGCATGCTCGTGTCTGTTGTGTAGCGCCTATTCCCGGAGCTACCTGCGGCACCTGTTCCTGGAGCGGGAGATCTACGGCCACCGATTGGCCACGATGCATAATCTGTCGTATTATGGCCGCATGATGGCGGAAATTCGCTCGGCTATTCGAGAGAACCGCCTGCTCGATTATGCGGTGACGCTGTCCACCGACACGGAGGAACCCGATGATTGATGTCGCATACGCCATGGCTCAGCCCGGCGGCGAGGGTGGTGATGTGAATGCTCTCATGAGCTTTCTGCCCATGATCCTCATTTTCGCGGTCTTTTACCTGCTGCTCATACGACCCCAGCAGAAGAAAGCCAAAGAACATCGTACCCTGCTGGAAAACCTCAAAAAGGGTGATTCCGTGATGACGCAGGGCGGCTTGTACGGAAAGATTGCAGCAATTGACGGCCAAGTGGTCGTCCTTGAGATAGCCGACAAGGTTCGCGTAAAAGTTTCAAGGGCACACATCGCCGGACTAGCGGAAGCGCCCGGCGAACCAACGTCCTGAGGAGTCCGTATAGATGATACAGAGCCTTCAATGGCGATTTGCCATCGTGGCTGTTGTGCTTGTCGCAACTGTCTTTTTCCTCTATCCCACGGTTGGTCCGGTGCCGCCCATCTGGGCGAAGTATTTGCCCTCTAGCCCGATTCGTCTGGGACTAGACCTCCAGGGTGGGCTGTACCTCGTGCTCGAAGTCCAGGGCGACAAGGCAGTGGAAGCCGTGGTCGACCAGACCATGTCTGAAGCGTCGGCGCTCATGAAGGACAACAAAATCCGCTACAACGACGTGCTGAGGACTTCCGAGAGTACTTTTGCGGTATACCTGAAAGACGCTGCGCAAGAGGCCGTGTTCGATGCGACGGTCATGGACAAGATGACCAATTTCCGCAAGCTCTCCACAACCCCATCCGACAAGGGGTACGAGATTCGGCTCGGGATGTATCCCAAGGTGGTCGAAGACATCAAGAGGCAGGCAGTGCGTCAAGCAGTGGACACTATCCGCAACAGGGTGGACCAGCTCGGCGTTGCCGAACCCGATGTGGTAGTTCACGGTGAGGACCGTATCCTCGTTCAGTTGCCCGGCCTCAAGGAAGACATCGACCAAGCGATTCGCATCATCAAGCGGACCGCGCGTCTCGAGTTCAAGCTCGTGGATTCCAAAGGCGACATAAACGCCGCGCTCAAGGGTAATGTTCCGGCCGGCGACGAGATCCTGTACAAGATCGACCGCAATCCGTCCACCGGTGTCACCACCCGCACGCCTTTCCTGCTCAAGAAGCCGATCCTTATGACGGGCGATCTCCTCACCGATGCACGAGTGAGACCCGACCAAGGTGGTCGCCTCTACATAGCAATGGACTTCAACCGACGAGGCGCAGTCCTTTTCGAGAAAATCACCGGTGACAACGTCGGAGAGCGTCTCGCTATTGTTCTCGATGATGTGGTCTATTCCGCGCCGGTGATCAAGGACCGCATCGCGGGGGGATCCGCCGTGATCGAGGGAATGTTCTCACCGGAAGAAGCACGGGAACTCGCACTTGTTCTTCGCGCGGGCTCGCTTCCCGCTCCGGTGAAGATCCTCGAAAACCGCACGGTCGGACCGTCGCTCGGCGAAGATTCCATTCGCATGGGGCGCAACGCTATCATTCTCGGATTGGCCCTTGTGGTCTTCTGCATGGCTGCGTACTACAAGTGGTCCGGTATGGTTGCCAATGTCGCCCTTGTCCTCAACCTCTTTGTCATACTCGCTGCAATGGTGGCGATCAGAGCTACCCTGACCCTGCCTGGTCTCGCCGGAGTCGCTCTGACCCTTGGCATGGCGATTGACGCGAACATTCTGATCTTCGAACGAATTAGGGAAGAAATCCGGCTGGGAAAGTCTCCAAAGACCGCCTTGGACTTGGGCTACAGTCGGGCATTCTGGACTATTTTCGACACAAACCTCACCACGGTGTTGGCCGCCTTGCCGTTGATCCAGTTCGGTACCGGGCCGATCAAGGGTTTTGCAGTGACGCTCTGCATCGGTTTGGCAATTTCCATGTTCACGGCCTTGTTCGTTACCCGTTTGATATTCGACTACGTGTTTGTGCGCATGCCTATCAAACGTCTGAGCGTGTGAGCGCGACGGCGACCGAATCGCTTTTACCTTGCTGGAAAGGATGCTCACGTGGAGCTTATAAAGCCTGGAACAAACATCGATTTTGTCGGATATCGCAAGTACGCGTACGTTTTTTCTGCAGTGCTTGCGGTCCTTGCACTTCTCTCAATCCCCATCAAGGGTGACATCCAGCTCGGCATTGACTTTACAGGTGGAGTCACCATCCAACTCCGGTTTCTCAAACAGGTGAATGTCAAGGAAATCCGGGAGGCAATTGCGCCGGTGGAGGAGAACGTAATCGTTCAACACCTTATTGGGAGCCAAGAGGAATACATTATCCGGATGGCGTCCTCGGAGAAGGAAACAGACCACCTTGCATCACAGGTGAAGCAAGCGCTTGAAGCGAAGTTCGGTCCAGGGACCGTGGAACTGAGAGGTTTGGAGGTTGTCGGCCCAAAGGTCGGAAAGGAACTGCGAGAGTCTGCGATATGGGCCACTGTAATTGCGCTCGGATTTCTGCTCATTTACGTGGCGTTTCGTTTTACGTTGAGCATGGCCCTCGGAGCCATCGTCTGTCTCATCCACGACGTGCTCATCATCTATGGGCTGT